>JAGRMU010000574.1:519-1010 GCA_020441165.1 Sedimentitalea sp. | reverse complement strand
TGGCTCGACAGCAAGGGCAAGGGCGCCTGGATCGCCCTGATGGTCCTTGGCTTCGTCTTCTTCTGGCCCGTCGGCCTCGCCCTTCTGTTCTACATGATCTGGAGCAAGCGCATGTTCAATTCCTCCTGCAGCCGCCGGTCGTCCTGGAAGGGCCACCGCATGTCCATGAGCCAGTCCACCGGCAACAGCGCCTTCGACGCCTACAAGGCCGACACGCTGCGCCGTCTGGAAGAGGAGCAGAGCAACTTCGAGGCCTTCCTCGAGCGGCTGCGCGAGGCCAAGGACAAGGCCGAGTTCGACCAGTTCATGGACGAGCGCGCCAAGCGCAGCGAGACCGGCGACGAGGGCAGCGCCGCCTGAGCGCCGCCCCGACGCCCGATCCGACGGCCCCTGCGCAACCGGGGGCCGTTGTCATTCCCCCCGACCCTTCGACGGACCCTGCCGCCATGCGCCACCTGCCCGATCCCGATCTTCAGCCGCAGTTCTATGCC
>JAGRMU010000574.1:0-288 GCA_020441165.1 Sedimentitalea sp. | reverse complement strand
GCCGGCTACGTGATCTGCATCTCGACCTTCCTGCTGCAGGCGGTTTCGGTGGTGATGATGCTGACCGGGGCCCGCGCCCAGGGCCTGCCCGACGCCTTCCTGGGGACCGTGGCGCTGAACCGGCGCGCGGTAACCTGATCTCCACATCGCCACTTGGCGGGCCGGAAATCGGTTGGTATCATTTCCCGAAACCCTTGGGAGACCCATGCGCCACACGCTGCCGATCGCGCCGCAATTCTATGTGACGGCCCCCCAGCCCTGCCCTTACCTCGAGGGCCGGATGGAGCG
>JAGRMU010000573.1:448-1697 GCA_020441165.1 Sedimentitalea sp. | reverse complement strand
GCACCGTTTCGGACGCCCGCGACCCGTTCGTGGTGGTGGATTGCGCCGCGGCCTCCGCGGCCCGGTTCGAGGACGCGCTGTTCGGGCGCGACGGGCAGGGGGGCCAGCACAGCCCGGGGTTGATCGAGCAGGCGCAAGGGGGCACGCTCTTTCTCGACGAGGTCGGGGACATGCCCTTGTCGGCCCAGGCCAGGCTGCTGGGGGTCCTGGAGGACGAGCGCCTGTCGGGGCTGGGCGGCCAGCCGAACGTCATCCGGAACCTGCGGGTCATTGCCGCCACCAACCGCGATCTGCGGCAACTGGTGCGCGAGGGCCGCTTCCGGGCCGATCTCTATTTCCGGATCGCCGTCGTGCCCCTGCGGGTGCCGCCGCTGCGCGAGCTGCAGCCGCTCGTGGACCATCTGATCGACCGCTTCCTGCAGACGATCAATCGTCGGCGGCAGGTGCCGGTGATCGTCCCGCAGCGCCTGCGCGAGATCCTCGCCGACTACAGCTTTCCGGGGAACATCCGGGAGCTGCTGAACATCGTCCAGCGTGTCGCGGTGCTTGTCGAGGACACCGAGGATGTCTCCGAGCTGCTCGACGACCTGATCGCGCCGATGGATGTGCCGGGCGCCGAAACCCGCCCGGACCTCGACGCCGGCGCCGCGCTCGACCTGCGCGCCGAGGTGCGCCGCTTCGAGCGGGCGCTGATCGACAAGGCCATCAGAATTCACGGATCGAAGAGGAAAGCCGCGAAGGCGCTCGGCGTGGATATCGGAACCATCGTTCGCAAGACCGTCGATACCGTCGACGGTGATGCGGATGCCAAGAAGCTTCAACAGGGAGAATAACCAATGACACCCACGACACGTAGACGCATCATCTGCGGGGCCAGCGCCTCGGTCATCGCGCTCGGCGCGGCGGCCCCCGCTCTTGCGGCCGGCGAACTCAACATCCTGACCTGGGAAGGCTATGCCGATCCCAGCTTCATCACCCAGTTCGAGGAGGAATCCGGCTGCAAGGTGTCCGCGACCTATGTCGGCTCGAACGACGATTTCGCACCGAAACTGGCGGCGGGTGGCGGCGTGTTCGACCTCGTCTCGCCGGCCAGCGACTCGGTTGGCCCGCTCATCGCCGCCGGTTTCGTTCAGCCCGTCGACACCAGCCGGATCGAGCGCTGGGACGAGCTCTACGAGAAGTTCCGCACCCTCGACGGCATCAATGTCGACGGCCAGGTCTTCGGTGTGCCCTATTCCTGGGGTGCCAT
>JAGRMU010000573.1:0-440 GCA_020441165.1 Sedimentitalea sp. | reverse complement strand
TGGGATCCGGCGCTCGAGGGCCGGGTCGCGCTCTGGGACGACAAGAGCGCGATCTATGTCGCCGCCCGTCTGAACGGCGACGTCGACATCTATAATCTGACCGACGAGCAGATCGCCGCGGCACAGGAAAAGCTGCTGGAGCAGCGTCCCCTGATCCGCAAATACTGGTCGACGGCGGGTGAGCTGGTCGATCTCTACAAGTCGGGCGAGGTCTGGATCTCGAACACCTGGGCGGGCTACCAGTCGGCGCTTCTGGCGGACGAGGGCATCGAGGTCGTCGAGTTCATCCCCGAGGAAAACGCCGAAGGCTGGGTCGACAGCTGGATGATCGTCGCGGGTAGCCCGAACGAGGACTGTGCCTACAAGTTCCTGAACATGGCGATCAGCGAACTGGGCCAGTGCGGGGTCGCCAACGTCAACGGCTATTCGGTGACCAACCC
>JAGRMU010000123.1:18222-21881 GCA_020441165.1 Sedimentitalea sp. | reverse complement strand
CGCTCTGCACATAGGCGCAGGCGTTCGAACTGTGGGCAAAGATCGACCCGTCCGAGAAGAAGCTGGTATTGGTGACGAAGATCACCCGCGCGTTCGGGCGCCGGTAGCTGGCGAAATCCGCCACCGCCAGCGCGCTGCCCTGGTCGAGCACCAGATCCAGCACGATCACGTCGAAATCGACGCCATAGAGCGCCAGAATCGCCGCTTCCTGGGTCTCGACCTGGGTGACGACGGCGCCCTGGCGCTCCAGGTGGCGGCGCCACAATCGTCCCAGTTCAGGCTTGCTTTCCACGATCAGCACATTCATCTCGGTTACCAATACTCATAGCCTTAGTTAATGTACCTCTCCCCATTTATGGTGATCTGCCCAATCCCTTAACAAATCCTTAACGAATCTCCTTACCCACATGTCGCGTCACGTAAACTTGTTATTCCGGCGGAAACCCGCCCGTTTTCGTGAAAATTGTCCTGATTTCGGTCAGCCCTTCCGCGGGCGCCGCCGCGGCCGTTCAACCGCAGACTGTCGAGGACCGCACGTGCGGCCCCTGTCGGTTGATGTATCCGCGAATCATCTTTTCCCGCGCCCCTGGACCTTGCCGTGGGCGGCGCGGTGATTCTCGCCGCCGCGCTGCTGCTCGACGCCGTGCTGGGCGAGCCGGCCTGGCTCTGGTCGCGCCTGCCGCACCCGGCGGTGCTGCTCGGGCGGGCGGTGGCGGCGCTCGACCTGCGCATCAATCGCGGTGCCGCGCGCCGCGCCAGGGGCGTGCTGGCCGCCGCGCTGCTGGCGGGCGGAGCCATGCTTCTTGGCTGGGCGCTGGCGCGGCTCGGACCCGGCGTGGAGGTGCTGGTCCTGGCGATCCTGCTGGCGCAGAAATCGCTGGTCCAGCATGTCCGCGCCGTGGCGGGCGCGCTGCGGGTGTCGCTGGCGGAGGGGCGCGTGGCGGTGGCGCGGATCGTCAGCCGCGACGTGCGCGAGATGACCGCGCCGCAGGTTGCCCGCGCCGCCATCGAGAGCGGCGCCGAGAACCTCAGCGACGGGGTGCTCGCCCCGGCCTTCTGGTTCCTGCTGGGCGGGCTGCCCGGACTGCTGCTCTACAAGGCGATCAACACCGCCGACAGCATGATCGGCTATCGCACCCCGCGCCATTCCGAGTTCGGCTGGGCCGCCGCGCGCACCGACGATCTGCTGAACTGGATCCCGGCGCGGCTCACCGGGGCGCTGATCGCCGCCCTCTGCGGCCGGCTGCGCGACTGGCCGGCGATTGCCGCCGACGCGCGGCGCCACCGCTCGCCCAATGCCGGCTGGCCCGAGGCTGCGATGGCCCGCGCACTAGGGATCGCCCTGGCCGGTCCGCGCAGCTATGACGGGCGGATGCAGGACTTCCCTTGGGTGAACGGCGCGGGGCGGCGCGAGATCGGACCGGACGAGATCGACGCCGCGGCGGCGGTGCTCTGGCGGGTCTGGGCCGCCCTCCTCGGCGCCACGCTGCTGGCCGCGGCCCTGACCGCCGCGCTCTGAACGAAGCGCAAATTCCCGCATCCCGGGAACCGAATGGCGCTGCGCGTCGTTGCCACTCCACAAGACGACACCGCCAACCGGCCCCGCCGGGCTGGCTTTAACGAGGACCACCGCCAACCGGCCCCGCCGGATCGGCTTTAACGAGAGGGGTATCTCTTATGAAACGCTTGCTTGCGACCACCGCCCTGGCGCTGACCTTCGGCCTTCCTGCCTTTGCGCAGACCGCCGAGATGCGCAGCCCGTTCTTCGACACCAGCACCATGCAGGTCAATGCCGACCTGCGCGCCTCCGAACTCATCGGAATGCGTATCTACACCTCCGAGATCGACGTCGACACCTGGGGCACCAACGAGATCGAGCAGGACTGGAACGATATCGGCGAGATCAACGACGTGCTGCTCTCGCGCGACGGCCAGACCATCGGTGTCCTGGTGGATATCGGGGGGTTCCTCGGGCTCGGCGAGCACACCGTCGCGCTCGACATGAGCCAGCTCAACCTGGTCGCCGATGGCGACGATCCGGGCGACTTCTTCGTGGTGCTGAACACCACCAAGGAGGCCCTGGAGAATTCGCCGGAGTTCGACGTGGACTATATCGGCCACTGGATGCAGGGGCCCGAGGCCGAAACCGGCGCCGAGATGAAATCCGCCACCTCCGACAGCCCGATCACCTCGGACATGGCGGCAACCGACAGCGCCGCGACCTCGGAGCTGGCCGCGAGCGACACGGCGGCCGCGTCGGACACGGCGGCGACCGACAATGCCGCGACGACCGGCATGGCAAGCACCGACAAGGCCGCGAACGAGACCGGCATGGTGCAGTCCCCGGCCACCACCCCGGCCGAGGGTTACGCGCTGGTCGAGCCGGGCAAGATGACCGCCGAGGAACTGGATGGCGCCAAGGTCTATGACGCCAACGACGAGTGGATCGGCGAGGTCTCGCAGATCGTGGTCGCCGACGACGGCAAGATCGAGACCCTGGTGGTCGATGTCGGCGGCTTCCTCGGGATGGGCGAAAAGCCGGTTGGCCTGAGCTATGAGACGTTCAAGCTGCAGCAGGCCACGGACACCGGCGAGGTGCGCGCCCATATCTCCTCGACCAAGGAGGAACTGGAAGCGATGCCGGAATTCGAAGGCTGACCTAGCCCGAGCATCGCCCTGCGCACCCGAAGGCCCCGGCACTCCCCGCCGGGGCCTTCTTTCGTTCGGGGCGCACGCCCGTGCGCACACCGCGCCACCAGTTTGAGTATTTTTGCGAAGATGAAGCCCTGGGCGGGATTCGGTAAGATCGTGTCAACCCGGTTCGGCCAGTCTCGGTCTCGCGGTACAGGCTGGAGAGCCGATGACCGCCGAAGATGAAGTCACCCCCGTCCGGATGGTCACGGCCCGGTGGCGCGGGCGCATCGCGTTGTGCTTCATCTTCGCACAAATACTCGAAACCGGCGCCCGCGAGGGGGGCACGCCGCCCGAAAGGACGCCGCGCGGTGGACCCGATAGGTGTCGCCCGGCCCATCACAACGCCCTCGCGATCAGTTCCTTCATGATCTCGTTGGTGCCGCCACAGATGCGCTGCACCCGCGCGTCGGCCCACATTTCGGCCACCGCGGTTTCCTGCATGAAGCCATAGCCCCCGTGCAGTTGCACACATTCGTCGAGCACCTTGCCCTGCAGGTCGGTGGTCCAGTATTTCGCCATCGCGGCCCGATCCGCGGTCAGAGCTTCTCCGAAGCGCAAACCCGAACGCGCCCGCCCCGCCCGCGCGGAACGCGTGCCCTCGGCGCGACGCGGGCGCGATTGCGTCCACCCTCGGGCCGGGCGCGATCCTCATCGCATTGGCGGGCGGTGCCTATGAGACTCGTCTTGTTGCCGCTCAGGCATTCCACCGGCGTCTGGAGGCCAGGGCTTTTCTCTTGCATTGGGGATCGAAGCGCTCCGCAGGGCGCCCGGTCAGGCGACCAGGTTCTCGGCGCGCTTGAGATCGACCGAGACCAGCTGGCTGACCCCCTGCTCGGCCATCGTCACCCCGAACAGGCGGTCCATCCGGCTCATCGTCACCGCGTGGTGGGTGATGATCAGGAACCGGGTGTCGGTCTGCCGGCACATCTCGTCCAGCAGATCGCAGAACCGGGTGACGTTGGCAT
>JAGRMU010000123.1:758-18174 GCA_020441165.1 Sedimentitalea sp. | reverse complement strand
ACCGCGAAGATCAGCGCCAGCGCGGTCAGCGTCTGCTCGCCCCCAGAGAGCAGCGACAGGGTGCTCAGCTTCTTGCCCGGCGGCTGGCACATGATCTCCAGCCCCGCCTCCAGCGGATCGTCGCTCTCGACCATCACCAGGTTGGCCTCGCCCCCCTCGAAGAGATGCTTGAAGAGCATGGTGAAATTGGTGTTCACCTGCTCGAAGGCGGTCAGCAGACGCTCGCGCCCCTCGCGGTTCAGGCTGGCGATGCCGCTGCGCAGGGTCCGGATTGCCTCTTCCAGGTCGGCCTTCTCGCGGACCAGCGTGTCGTGTTCCTCCTGCACCTCGCGCGCATCCTCCTCGGCGCGCAGGTTGACCGCCCCCAGCGCGTCGCGCTGGCGCTTGTGGCGGGCGACCTCAGCCTCCAGCGCGTCGGCATCGGGCATGGTGTCGGGATCGGCGGCCAGCCGGTTCAGCAGCTGGTTCGGCGTCACCTGCTGGTCCTCGGCGATGCGCTCGGCGGCCTGGGCGACGCTCTCGCGGGCGGCCTCGGCGCGGGCCTCGGCGCCGGCGCGGGCCTCGCGGGCTTCCGAGGCGGCACGCTCCGCCTCGCGCTCGGCCTGCACCGCCGCCCGCTGCGCCGCCTCGGCCGCGATGCGCGCGTCGCTGGCCGTGGCCAACCGAGTCTCGGCCTTGGCGATCGCCTCGGACAGGGTCTCGCGCTCGGCGGCGATCCGCTCGGGCGCCGCCTCGGCCTCGGCCAGCTCCTGCTCGGAGGCGGCCTTGCGCCCGGCCAGCTCGGCGATGCGGGTCTCGGCGCTGGCCAGGCGCTGGCGCCAGCTGGCGGTCTCCTTTGCAACCTCCTGGGCGCGGCGGCTGCGCGCCTCGCCCTCGCGGCGGCATTCGTCATGGGCCGAGCGGCGGGTCATCATGGTGATCCGCGCCGCCTCGACGGTCTGCCGGATGTCCTCGACCCGGGCGCGGGCGCCGGCCAGATCGCCCAGCCCCGCCAGCCCGGCCTCGGCCTCCTTCAGCTGGGCGCGGGCCGCCATCGCCTCCTCGTCGTGGCGCGACACCGCCAGGCCCAGCGTCTCCAGCCGCCCCTCGGCCAAGTTGCGCTCGGCCTCGGCGCGGCTGAGCGCGCGCGCCGCCTCGGCCATCGCCCGGTCGGCCTCGCGGCGCGCCTCGCGGGCGGCCTTGTCGGCTTCGGTCCGCTCGGCCAGCTGCCGGGTCAGGTGCTCATGCGCCTGCCGGGCGCCCTCGGCGCGGGCGCCGACCCGCTCCAGCTCCTGTTTCAGAACCTCCAGCCGGTTCATCTGCTCCAGACGCAGCGCCGCGGCGCTCGGCGCGTCCTCGGCCCAGGCCCGGTACCCGTCCCAGCGCCACAGGTCGCCCTCGGGCGAGACCAGCCGCTGCCCCGGCTTCAGCAGCGGCTGCAGCCGCGCGCCCAGATCGGCATCGACCAGCCCGACCTGGGCGATGCGCCGCGCCAGCCGGTCGGGCCCCGAGACGCGCAGCGCCAGCGGCTCGGCCCCCTCGGGCAGCGCCTGGTCGCGCTCGTAGAGCGGCACGTCGACCCAGCCCGAGGGCCCGTCCGCCTCGACCAGCGGGGCGCGCAGATCGTCGGCCAGCGCCGCCCCCAGCGCCTTCTCGTAGCCCGGCGCCACCCGCATCAGGTCCATCACCTGCCCGCCCTCGGCGGTGTCGCGCGCCACCAGCCGGGCCAGCGCGGCAACCTCGGCGCGCAGCGCGCCGACCTCGCCCTCGGCCTCCGAGCGCTGCGCCCGGGCCTCGCTCTCGCGCGCCTGCGCCTCGGCGCGGGCCATATCGGCATCGGCCAGCGCGGTCTCGGCGGCCCCGGCCGCGGCCACGGCCTCGGCCTCGCGCCCCTGCGCGGTCTCGAAGGCTGTCCCCGATCCGGCGAGGGCGCCCCGCGCCTCGGCCATCGCGGCGCGCGCCTTCTCGGCGGCACCCTCGGCGCGGGCCAGGGTCTTGCGGCTGTCCTCGGCCAGGCGCTGCGCGGACTGGTGCCGGGCCGCCAGCCGCGCCACGTCCTCGGTCTCCTGCGACAGGCACGCCTCGCGCTCGGTCAGCACCTCGGCCGCCTCCGCAACCGCCGCCGCCGCCTCGGCCAGCCGCGCCTCCTGCCCCTCGCCGGCCGCGGCCAGCGCCTGCGCTTCTTCCTCGAGCCGGGCGATGGTCTCGCCCGCGTCCCGGTTCAGCCCAGTCTCGCGCCCGATATCCTGGCCCAGCTGCGCGATCCGCGCCGCCAGCGTCTCGATGGTCCGCCGCGCCCGCGCCTCGGCCTCGCTCAGCGCATCGCGCTGCACGGTCAGCCGCTGCAGCACCGCGCCGGCGATGGTCTCCTCCTCGCGCAGCGCGGGCAGCGCCTCGTCGCGCGCCACCCGGTCCTTGCCGGCCCGCCGCGCCGCCGCCTCGGCCTGGCCCGCCTCGGCCAGGCGCGCGCGCAGCACCGCCTCGGCCGCGGCGCGGGCCTCGTCGGCCTCGCGCCAGCGCCGGTAGAGCAGCATCCCCTCGGCCTGGCGCAGCTGCTGGCCGATCTCGCGATAGCGCGCCGCCTGCCGCGCCTGCCGGGCCAGCTGCGCCAGTTGCGCGGCCAGCTGCTCGATCACGTCATCGACGCGCAGCAGGTTCGCCTCGGCCCCCTTCAGCTTCAGCTCGGCCTCGTGGCGGCGCTGGTAGAGGCCCGAGATCCCCGCCGCCTCCTCGAGGATCCGCCGCCGCGCCTGCGGCTTGGCGTTGATCAGCTCGGCGATGCGCCCCTGCCCGACCAGCGCCGGCGAATGCGCCCCGGTCGAGGCATCGGCAAACAGCATCTGCACGTCGCGGGCGCGCACGTCGCGGGCATTGACCTTGTAGGCGCTGCCCATGTCGCGGGTGATCCGGCGCACGATGTCGAGGCTATCGGCCTCGTTGAAGCCCGAGGGCGCCAGGCGCTCGGAATTGTCGATCTGCAGGCTGACCTCGGCGAAGCTGCGCGCCGGCCGGGTCGCGGCGCCGGCAAAGATCACGTCCTCCATGCCCGAGCCGCGCATCGTCGTCGGGCGGTTCTCGCCCATCACCCAGCGCAGCGCCTCCAGCAGGTTCGACTTGCCGCAGCCGTTCGGCCCCACCACCCCGGTCAACCCGTCGGCGATGATCAGGTCGGTCGGATCGACGAAGCTCTTGAAGCCGGTCAGTCTGAGTTTGGAGAAGCGCAATGGTCCGCCTGCGATGATTCCTGCCTGTCCCGAAACCTGACGCGCCGCGCGCCGTCAAGTCAACGGCTTCGCGCTGCATATCGTGAAATCGGCGGGGTTTTCCACAAGATATTGATGGTTTTGGCGGGATTCGGCGCGAATGGCCGGGTGTGCCGCCGGTGCGGATGGCCGGGGCGGCGTGTCGCTGGTATCGGCCTCTCGCTGCGGCTCGAGACCCTGGAGCGGCCCCGCTTGCCGGTTGATGGTGGCGTCCAATGCGTTGAGGATCGCGCCCGAACCGAGGGTGGGGGCGATGAAATCGCGCCCGCATCGCGCCAGAGACGCGCTTTCAGAGCGACGGGCGGGTCGGGCGCGATCCGGGGCTGCGCCCCGGAGGGACATGCGACGCGCGAGTTGGGCACTTACGTAAGCGAAGGCACCAGATTGGGATCGCGCCCGCCTACCCGCCCCCCATTGCCCCACCGCGCATCCGGTCATATGATTTGACCAATCCCAGCGGAGGCGCCATGCCCTTCCAGAAAGTCCAGCCCGAGAAGCTCTCGACCTCGGTGGTACGCCAGATCGAGCTGCTGATCCTGCGCGGCATCCTGCGCCCCGGCGAGCGCCTGCCGCCCGAGCGCGAGCTCTCCGAGCGCCTCGGGGTCTCGCGCCCCTCCTTGCGCGACGCGGTGGCCGCGCTGCAGGCGCAGGGGCTGCTCAGCGCCCGCGCCGGCTCGGGCGTCTTCGTGGCCGATGTGCTAGGCTCGGCCTTCTCGCCGGCGCTGATCCGCCTCTTCGCCGCCCATGACGAGGCGCTGTTCGACGCGCTCGCCTTCCGGCGCGACATGGAGGGGCTGGCCGCGATGCGCGCCGCGCGGCTCGGCTCCAAGGCCGACCTGCAGGTGATCGACGCGACCTTCCGCCGGATGGAAACCGGCCAGGGCGGGCCCGAGGCCGAGGCCGAGCTCGACGCCCGCTTTCACATGGCCATCGTCGAGGCCAGCCACAACGTGGTCATGCTGCACATGATGCGCGCCATGTACGACCTGCTGCGCCAGGGGGTGTTCTACAACCGGCAGGTCATGTTCCGCCAGCGTACCACCCGCGCCGCACTGCTGGACCAGCACCGCGCCATCAACGACGCCCTGCAGGCCCGCGACCCCGAGGCCGCCCGCGCCGCCGTCGAGGCGCATCTGGGCTATGTCGAGCAGGCCCTGACCGACCGGCGCAAGGCCGAGCGCAACGAACGCATCGCCTGCCAGCGCCTGGAGCACGAGCGGTCGCGCGGCTGAAGGGAATACGGGCGAAGCCAGACCCGATGTCGCCGGGCCGGGGAGTGCCGTGGCGCCCGCTGTCGCGCCATAGGCGCGCAGTCTGAAGGGGCGAAGGCAGGCCGTCGCGCGCTCCGGAACGCCTCACGAGGCAGCGATGCAAGAAAAAGCGCGGCACGCGCCCTACCGCGCCCGCCACGCCTGTTGATTTCCGTAATGCCGTCGTAGCCCGTCCAGACCTCGGCGCGCCGGGCGACGCGGGGCCCGCAGGCCCCCCGCGCTCAGTGCAGCTTGGCCTCGACCTCGGCGATGGCGCCATCGATCAGCTTGTTGCCGTCGGCGGCGGTCATCTGCTTGGCGATCACCTCCTTGGCGGCGGCCACGGCGATCAGGATCGCCTGGTCGCGCACTTCGCGCACCGCGGTCGCCTGCGCCGAGGCGATCTGGTCCTCGGCCGCGGCCAGACGGCGCGTGATCGACTTCTTGAGGTCTTCCTTGGCCTGCTCGGCGGCGATGCCGGCATCCTCGCGGGCCTTGGCGACGATGCGGCCGGCCTGCTCCTTGACCTCTTTCTGCTTGCGCTCGTAGGAGGCCAGCAGGCTCTGGGCCTCGTCGCGCAGGGCGCGGGCCTCTTCGAGGTCGGTACGGATGCCCTCGGCGCGCTTGTCGAGCATGCCGCCCAAGAGCGTCGGCACCTTGTAGTAGAACAGCACCGCGATGAAGAGAAGGAAGGCCAGCAGCACCACGAAGTTGGTGTTGTGCAGCGAGAAGAACGGCCCGCTGGCGGCCAGCGCCGGGCTGGCCGAGGCGGCCAGGGCCGGGACGAGGACGATAAGAGTGCGCATGGCGCCTATCCTTTCAGCCGGCTGTCGACCGCGGCGGCGATGGCCGCGCTGTCGGGTGTGTTGCCGAGCGCCGCGACCAGCGCCGCGGCGGTCTCGGCGGCGACCTCGCGGACCGCCTCCAGCGCACCGGCGCGGATCTCGGAAATGGCTTTCTCCGATTCCGCCGAGCGGGCGGCGATCTCGGCATCGGCCTGGGCGATGGCGTCGTTCAGGTCGGCCTGGATCTCGGCCCTTGCCTCGCCGATGATCCGCTGCGCCTCGGCGCGGGCATCGGCCAGCGCCTTCTCATAGGCCTTCTCGGCCTCGACCGCGCGGGCCTTCAGGTCCTCGGCGGCGGCGATGTCGTTGCTGATCGTGCCCTGCCGCTCGGACAGGATCGCCGCGATGCGCGGCAGCGCCACCCGGCTGAGGATCAGGAAGATCACGACCAGCGTGACCACCAGCCAGAACATCTGGTTGGGGAACCAGTCGAAACAGAGCTGCGGCATGCCGATGGCGCCGCCATGGGCGTCGACGCACGACCCGGCCGCCTCGAGATCGACAGGCTCGACGTGCCCTGTGGTTTCGGTTGCCATGTCGTTCTCCCTCGGGATCTTGACCTGCTATCAGGCGGTGCGCCGTTGCGCGCCGCCCGACCGTAAGGATGAAGCGTCCGACTGGATCAGACGGCGAACATCAGCAGAAGCGCGACCAGGAACGAGAAGATCCCCAGCGCTTCCGAGAACGCGATACCGATGAACATGGTCGCGGTCTGGCCGCCGGCGGCCGACGGGTTGCGCAGCGCGCCCGACAGGAAGTTGCCGACCACGTGGCCCACACCGACCGCGGCCCCGCCCATGCCCGTGCAGGCCAGGCCCGCGCCGATATAGGCGCCCATTTGTACGACGTCACCTTCCATGATTTCTCTCCTTACGATGGAATGGGTTGTAGATGCGTAGAGTGTAGGGCGGGGTTCACCCCGCCGCCCCGTCAGTGATGCGGATGCAGAGCGTCCTTGAGATAGACGCAGGTGAGGATCGCGAAGACATAGGCCTGGATGAACGACACCAGCACCTCCAGCGCATAGATCGCGGTGATCGCCAGCACCGAGACCGGCGCGATCGCCAGCACCGCGGCGAAGCCGGCGAAGACCTTGATCACCGCGTGACCGGCCATCATGTTGCCCATGAGCCGGATCGAGTGGCTGACCGGGCGCACGAAATACGAGATCACCTCGATCAGCGCCAGGACCGGGCGCAGCGGCAGCGGCGCGGCGCTGATCCAGAACAGCTTGATGAAGCTGAGCCCGTGCAGGTAGAAGCCCAGGATGGTGACCGTGAAGAACACCGCCAGCGCCATCACCACGGTCACCGCCAGGTGGCTGGTGGTGGTGAAGGACATCGGGATCAGCCCGAGGAAGTTGGCCACGACGATGAACATGAACAGCGTCATGATGTAGGGGAAATACTTGATCCCGTCCTTGCCGGCGACATCCTCGACCATCTTGTAGACGAAACCATAGGCCAGTTCCGCGACGGACTGCCCGCGCGAGGGCACGATGGCGCGCTTGGAGGTGCTCAGCACCAGCAGCGCCAGGATCGCCAGCACCGCGATGCCCATCCACAGTGTCACGTTGGTCGGCGTGTACCAGGCCACCGGACCGTCCCCGAACAGCGGCTTGACGATGAACTGGTCCATCGGGTGGAACACCAGACCGCCGCCCTCGGCGGCTTGGTCTGCACCGGTTGCTTCGCTTGCCAAGGTTCAGCCCCTCTCGTCCTTCGCGGCCTCTTCGGCCAGTTTGTCCGCCTGGATCTCGCGCGCGCTGCGCAGCATCGTCTTGATGCCCGCGGCGAGCCCCAGCAATGTGAACAGCACCAGGAAGATCGGGAGCGTCCCGAACAGGCTATCCAGCCCGTACCCGATGCCAAAGCCGATCCCCAGACCGACCACCAGCTCTATCACCATCCGCCAGGCCAGGTGCGCCTGGGAATAGTGCTCGTCCTTGTGGGACTTGACCGGCTCGGCCTTCTTGGCCGCCGCGATCCGCGCCTCGAGCTGCGCCAGGCGCTGCTTCTGGTCGTCCTCGCTCACCCGCATGTCCCTCAAGGGTTCGTTGCGACGGTGCTAGTGCGCGCGGCCCGCAGAGTCAATCGCGCCGAACGCCCGGGAGGCGCCGCGCAAGCCCCTGTTTTCAAATCATTTCCCGGAACGCGCCGCCGCCCGGCCAATCCGCCGCAGCGCCGCCGCAGCCGGATTCGCCGCCGCCGGCATATTCAACCACATGGTTGACGAAACACCCCGGAGCGGCTCCGAGCCCGCGCGTTCCGCCGCGCCCGGCAGGCCGAACCCGCCCCCGGACACGCATGAAGCGCGGTCAGTAGACCACCTGACGCGTGAAAGCGCCCCCACCGAGCCGGGCGAGCCTCCGCGCAGCCGGCCAGACCCGCGTCAGCGGGTCCGCAGGGCGCGCGGACATTCAACCGGATGGTTGACGAAACTTCCCCGGCGGCGCTAGGGCTTGGCGATGACCGATCCTCTCGACGCCATCTTCGCCGCCCTCTCCGATCCGACCCGCCGGGCGATCCTGACCATGCTGCTCGAGGACGACATGGCGGTGACCGACGTGGCCGAGCCCTTCGCGATGAGCCTCGCGGCGATCTCCAAGCACCTCGCCATCCTCGCGGCCGCCGGGCTGATCGCCCGGGAAAAGCGTGGACGGGTGAAATGGTGCAAGCTCGAACCCGACGCGATGCGCGCCGCCTCGGTCTGGATGCAGGGCTTCGGCCAGTTCGAGCCGGTCAACCTCGACGCCTTCGAGCGGTTCCTTGAAACCGAACTGGCCGGTGCCACAGAGGGCGGCCACGATCCTCTTGCGGACTGAGCGGCGCGGCGGATGGCCGACGGATGCGCCAGGCGAAACGGCCGATCCCGCGGAGGCCCGCCTCACCGCTCCGTGGCGCCCTTTCCGGCGATGATCCTGTCGCGCAACTTGGCGATCCGCGCGATCCGCGTTTCGGTCTTTTTTGCCGCGCCGAGGGCGATCGCATAGCTTCGCTGCCGCCCGGGCGTCAGGGATTGAAACGCCTCGGCCAGTTCGGGATCGGCATCCAGCGCCGCGACCAGCTCCGCCGGCAGGGCGATCTCGGCCGGTGCCTTCGGCGCCCTGGTGCCCGCCTCGGCATGGCGCATCGCGTCCGCCAGATAGGAGCGGATCACCGCCTCCCGTTCGGCAACGTCGCCTGTGTCGGTGAACCGGATCATGCTGGGATGCCGGGTGTTCGGCCCCGGCCGTTCCAGCACACCCGCCGGGTCCGTCATCAGCGCGGCATTCATGAAGCTGATGCGGAAATCGCCCCGAAACGCGCCGAGGATCGCGATGTTGCGATCCGCGTGCACAAAGCAGGGATGCCCCCATTTCACCGTCTCGAGAAGACCCATATCGCGGCAGATCCGGCGCAGATCGGCAAGCCCCCGCTGCCAGCGCCGGGTCGAGCAATCGTCCGTCGCAAAGCGCGCGCAGCGACCGCAGCCTTTCGCGAAATAGTCCTCGATATCGGAAATCATCACGCTACCGGCCCTCCGTCGATCGCGATTCCTGGCACGAGTCGGCCCTGGCGGCAAAGGCCCGAAGATTCGCAAGCGGATATGTGCCACGCTCCCGCCAGTGCACTAGCCGTCCTCCCGCAGCAGCATCCACAGCGCCAGCCCGGTCAGCGCGATGCCCGGCAGCACCAGCGCCGGCGGGGCGCCGTTGCCCAGCGCGATCTCCCACAGGATCACCCAGGAGGGGGTCAGGTAGGTATAGGCCATGACCTTGGCCGAGGGCAGGCGCAGGGTGGCGAATTGCAGCAGCACGAAGGTCGCGGCGCTGGCGAAGATCGCCAGGTACCCGACCGTCACCCATATCATCACCGGCAGACGCGCCCAGTCGGTGGCGCGGATCTCGGACCAGCCGAAGACCAGCAGCACCGCCAGCCCGGCCAGCAGCATCCCGAAGGTGAAGACCACCGCAGGCTCGCCCCGGTTCAGCTTGCGCACCATCGGCGTATAGGCGGCATGGGCGATGCAGCCCCAGAAATAGGTGACCTCGCCGGCGCCGATCTCGAAGGCGCGAAACGCCGCCCAGTCGGCGCGGAAGATCACCCAGAGCGCCCCCGCCGCCCCCACCGCCAGCGCGGCGGCGATGCGCGCGGTGAGGATCTGGCGCAGCAGCAGCCAGCCGAACCCCGCCGCCAGCGCCGGGGTCAGGGTGAAGACCGCGGCGGCGCTCACCGGCGGCGCGGTCTTCAGCCCCTCGAACATCAGCACGAAATAGATCGCGAAGAGCCCGCCCAGCACCAGGTAGCGCCATGGCGCGTCGAGATCGGCGCGCTTCAGCCCCGTGGTCGCGGCCACCGCGGCGCCGATCACCACCGCGGCGATGGCAAAGCGCAGCGCGTTCAGCGCCGCCGGGGCGATGTCGTTGGCCACCATCGCGCCCAGCGCGAAGGACCCCGCCACCAGCGCCGAGAAGAGCAGCATCGCCAGATGCCCCTGCGCCGGCGCGCTCATCCCCCGCACGCCGCGACCTCCCCCTCGGTCCCGCCCGGCAAGCCCCGCGCCGCCATCCTCGCGACCCAAGCCTGAAGCGACCGCAGCAGCACCCCGACGCACGCGCGCAATCCCCGAGAACCACCCGTAGGGCGGGGTTCACCCCGCCGCCACCCCAAGCACACACCCCGGCCACTCCGCGTAGGGCGGGGTTCACCCCGCCGCACCCGCCGACCGGACGAAACCCTCAAACCTCCCACCCGGCGGCTTCCGCCTTCAGGAACCCCAGCAAGGCCTGCACCTTGGCGGTGCGGTGCAGATCGACATGGGTCACCAGCCACAGCGGCGCCGCCCAGTCCGGCTGCGGCGCCATCACCTGCACCAGCCCGTCCCGGTCCCGCGCCGTGCGCTCCGAGAGGAACCCGATCCCCGCCCCCGCCAGCACCGCCTCCTCCATCGCGTGCCCGGCGCTGCAGCGGAAGGTGATCGCCTCGGGCGGCACATGGGCGGTCAGCCAGCGCAGTTGCGGCGCCCGGCTGAGGGGATCGTCGCTGCCCACGAAGCGGTGCCCGGCGAACTCCTCCGGCCCCGCCGGCACCCCGCGCTCCGCCACGTAGCCGGCGCTCGCATAGAGCCCGCTGCGCATCTTCACGAACGGCTGCACCACGTTGTCGGGCTGCTCGGGCGCCGCCCCGGCGCGGATCGCCACATGCGCCTCGCCATATTCCAGGCGGAACAGCCGGTCGCCGGTCAGATAGCGCAGGATCAACCCCTCGTGCCGGCGCTGGAACGCGGCCAAGGCCGGCACCAGCAGCGGCGCTAGCGCCGCCAGCGAGGTCACCACCAGCTCGCCGGTCACGCCCCCGCCCCGCCCCTTCAGCCGCGCCAGAAGCTGGGCGAACTGCTCCTCGGTGGTCTGCGCCACCCGCAGCAGGTCGCGCCCCGCCTCGGTCGGGGTATAGCCGCGGGCATGGCGCTGGAAGAGCTTCACCCCCAGCCGCGCCTCGATGGCATCGACATGGCGGATCACCGTCGCATGATGCACCCCCAGCACCTCGGCGGCGCCGCTGACCGTCCCGATCCGCGCCACCTGGAAGGCGGTGCGCACCTCGTCCCAATTCTCCATCAACGCCCCTCGCCTGCCCGCTGCCGTCCGTGCCGACACTATTCCCGCGTCGCCGATCCCGGCGCAATGCCCAATGCCCGCGCCCGGCCTTGACACGCCCGCCCCGACAGCCTAAGGCCCGTGCCACATCCGGAAGCGCCGCCTTCCGGTCCCTGCCCGGCAGGGATCGCCCTCCGCCAGTGCGTCGCACCCGCGGGGGCGATTGCGCATTGATCCGCCGCTCCCTACCTTTCGGGGGCAGACCTGAAACCGGCGATGGAGGCCGCGAGACCCATGTTCGAAAACCTCTCCGACCGCCTCTCCGGCGTCTTCGACCGGCTGACCAAGCAGGGCGCGCTCTCCGAGGAGGACGTCAAGACCGCCCTGCGCGAGGTGCGCGTCGCGCTGCTCGAGGCGGACGTGTCGCTCCCCGTCGCGCGCGATTTCGTCAAGGCGGTGCAGGACAAGGCCACCGGACAGGCGGTCACCCGCTCGGTCACCCCGGGCCAGCAGGTGGTCAAGATCGTCCATGACGCGCTCATCGACGTGCTCAGGGGCGAGTCCGATCCCGGCAAGCTCAAGATCGACAACCCGCCCGCCCCGATCCTGATGGTCGGCCTGCAGGGCTCGGGCAAGACCACCACCACCGCCAAGCTCGCCAAGCGCCTGAAGGAGCGGGACGGCAAGCGCGTGCTGATGGCGTCCCTGGACACCAACCGCCCGGCGGCGATGGAACAGCTGGCGATCCTCGGCGCCCAGATCGGCGTCGACACATTGCCCATCGTCAAGGGCGAAACCCCGGTGCAGATCGCGCGCCGCGCCAAGACCCAGGCCTCCCTCGGGGGCTACGACGTCTACATGCTCGACACCGCCGGCCGGCTCCATATCGACGCCGAGCTGATCGCCCAGGCGGCGGCGGTGCGCGACGCGGTGCAGCCGCGCGAGACGCTGCTGGTGGTCGACGGGCTCACCGGCCAGGTCGCGGTCGAGGTCGCCGAGGAGTTCGACGACAAGATCGGCGTCACCGGCGTGGTGCTCACCCGCATGGACGGCGACGGGCGCGGCGGCGCGGCGCTCTCGATGCGCGCGGTCANNGCAAGCCGATCCGCTTCGTCGGCCTCGGCGAGAAGATGGACGCCATCGAGACCTTCGAGCCCGAGCGCATCGCCGGGCGCATCCTCGGCATGGGCGACATCGTCTCCCTGGTCGAGAAGGCGCAGGAGACCATCGAGGCCGAGCAGGCCGAGAAGATGGTCAAGCGCATGATGAAGGGTCAGTTCAACATGAACGACCTGAAGATGCAGCTCGAACAGATGCAGTCGATGGGCGGCATGCAGGGCATGATGGGCATGATGCCCGGCATGAAGAAGATGGCCAGGCAGGTCGAGGAGGCCGGCTTCGACGACAGGATGCTCAAGCAGCAGGTCGCGATGATCCAGTCGATGACCAAGAAGGAGCGCGCCAATCCGCAGATCCTGCAGGCCTCCCGCAAGAAGCGCATCGCCGCCGGCTCGGGCATGGAGGTCTCCGACCTCAACAAGCTGCTGAAGATGCACCGCCAGATGGGCGACATGATGAAGAAGATGGGCCGCATGGGCAAGGGCGGCATGCTCAAGCAGGCGATGAAGGGCATGTTCGGCAAGGGCGGCCCCAGCGCCGCCGACATGGCCGCCGGCATGGACCCTAAGGCGCTCGAGGCCGCCGCCCGCCAGATGGGCGGCAAGCTGCCCGGCGGCTTCGGCGGACCGGGCGGCGGCCTCGCCCTGCCTCCCGGCCTCAGCGGGTTGGGAAAGAAGAAATGACCCCGACGCTTTCCCGACCCCACGCGCCCGCCGCGGCGCCCGGCACGCCCCCCTGCGCGCCCGATCGCCAGCCTCTGGCCTTGCCCGGATCAACGGAAATGACCGAGGCATCTTCGGGGTCAAAATGCCCGGGACAGCACGCCGCACCCGGCATCCCGGGCCGGCGACCGGCCGCCCGGCCCTGTCCACATGGGATGCCCCCGGTTTCTTCGGGGTCCAAGTACTCATCTTTCCCCGCAGCGCCCGGCGCAGCGACAGCGCAGGCACGCCCACACCCCGCCGACATGCCCCGCCCCAAACAGCACCGCACACCCGGGGTTTCTTCGGGGTTCAAGTACTCATCTCTCCCCGCCACACCCGGCACAGCGACGGCGCAAACGCACCCCCTGCGCCAGCCCTCAGGTGCGCAAACCCCCGGTGATGCGCACCGATGATCCAGGTCCCCGTCCTCACCACCGCGCGCCTGACCCTGCGCGCCCCCGGCCTTGCGGATTTCGAGCCGCTGGCGGACTTCTACGCCTCGGCGCGGTCGCGCCATGTCGGCGGCCCGATCACCCGTGAGCAGGCCTGGCGCGTGCTCGCCGCCGAGACCGGCCACTGGACGCTGCGCGGCTTCGGCCGCTGGGCGGTCGAGGAGAGCGCCACCGGCGCCCTCGTCGGCCTTGTCGGCCCCTGGTTCCCCGAGGGCTGGCCCGAGCCCGAAATCGGCTGGGACCTGATGAACGGCCATGAAGGGAAGGGCTATGCCACCGAGGCCGCCTTCGCCGCCCTGCAGGGCGCCTACGATCTCTTCGGCTGGACCACCGCGATCAGCCTGGTGGCACCAAGGAACGCCGCCTCGCGCCGCGTCGCCCATCGCCTCGGCGCCTCGCGCGACGGCAGCTTCACCCATGTGCGCTTCGGCGAGATGGAGGTCTGGCGGCATCTCTCTCCCGAGGACCTGGCCGCCGGCGGCATCGAGGCCTACGCATGACCCGTTCCCTTCCAGACAACGGCGGTGACCCGTCATGACCGGCTCCGCCATCCCGATGATCGAAACCAAGCGCCTGGTGCTGCGCGGCCCCGAGCCGGGGGATTATCCCGACTTCAAGGCCACCTTCACCTCCTACCGCGCCCGCTTCATGGGCGGACCGCTGAACCCCTACGAGAGCTGGATGCTCTATGCTGCCGAGATCGGTCACTGGACGATCCGCGGCTACGGCATGTGGATGATCCACGACAAGGCGACCGACGCCACCTACGGCATGGCCGGCGGCTGGAAACCGGCGCTCTGGCCCGAGGCCGAGATCGCCTGGGTGATCTGGCCCGAGGCCTCCGGCCGCGGCATCGCGCTCGAGGCGACCCATGCGGCGCGGCGCCATTTCTACCGCCATCTCGGCTGGCAGACCGCGGTCAGCTACATCGATCCCAAGAACCTCGACAGCATCCGCCTGGCCGAACGGCTCGGCGCGGTGCGCGATCCCGAGGCGGCCACTGTCGACGGCCATGACGCGGTCTATCGGCACCCGGCACCGGCGAAGCTCGAGGGCTCGCAGCTGGCCCACGGCATCGAGATGGAGATCGCCCATTACTGCGACCCGATGTTCAAACCGAAAGGCTGGGCCCTTGACTGATCGACGCCCGCACCGACGCGATACCGACGCGATACCGACGCGATACCGACGTGCCACCGACGCCGGTTGCCCGCTCTCCGGAGGCCGCCCATGACCGACGCCGCCACCCGCGCCGCGAAGCTGCTCAAGGACCACCGCGAGAGCATCGACCGGCTCGACGCGATCCTCGTCTACACGCTGGGCGAGCGCTTCAAGCACACCCAGGCGGTGGGCCGGCTCAAGGCCGAGCACGCGCTCCCGCCCTCCGATCCGGTCCGCGAGGCGGCCCAGATCGCGCGGCTCGAGGATCTCGCCCGCAAGGCCGATCTCGATCCCGAATTCGCCAAGGCCTTCCTGAACTTCATCATCCAGGAAGTCATCCACCACCACGAAAAGCAGCAACGATAACAAACCCGTAGGGCGGGGTTCACCCCGCCGCCCCCCACTCCGCACGGATCCCGTGCAACGCCATTCAAAGGAGAAAACCGATGGCCATGAAAATCCGTCTCGCCCGTGGCGGCAGCAAGAAACGCCCCTTCTACCGCATCGTCGCGGCCGACAGCCGCATGCCGCGCGACGGCCGCTTCATCGAGAAGCTGGGCAGCTACAACCCGCTCCTGCCCAAGGACAGCGAGGACCGCGTGAAGATGGATGTCGAGCGCATCCAGTACTGGCTCGGCCAGGGCGCCCAGCCCACCGACCGCATCGCCCGCATGCTCGAAGCCGCTGGCGTGAAAGAGAAATCCCAGCGCAGCAACCCCAAGAAGGGCACCCCCGGCAAGAAGGCCACCGAGCGCGCCGAATCGAAGGCCGCCAAGGCCGCGGCCGCCGCCGAAGAAGCCGCCGGGTAAACCGGCCCGGCGCGGCGCAACCGCATGATTCGCCTGACCTTTCTCGCCGTGGTCTTCGGTGCCGGGATCTATTCCGGCACCAGGCTGGCATGGGTCAGCATGACCGAAAACTGCCTCGACGCGGGCGGACAACTTGACACGCGCAGCGTCTGCAGGGGGGTTCCGGAATGACCGACCTGGTCTGCGTCGGCGCCCTCGCCGGGGCCTACGGCGTCAAGGGCGAATCGCGCCTGAAAAGCTTCTGCGCGGTGCCCGAGGACATCGCGCGGTATTCCCCGCTCACCGACGAGCGCGGCGCGGCCGCCTATGCGATCACCCTCACCGGTACGATCAGCAACGGCTTCGCCGCCCGCATCGCGGGCGTCACCAGCAAGGAGCAGGCCGACGCGCTGCGCGGGGTCCGGCTCTATGCACGGCGCGCGCAGTTGCCGAGCCTGCCGGATGACGAATTCTACCATGCCGACCTGATCGGACTCGAGGTGCTCGACACCGGCGGGACCCCGCTGGGTCACGTGCGCTCGGTGCTCAACCACGGCGCCGGTGACCTTCTGGAAATTCACGGGCCGGGCCTTGCCGCGACGCTGCTGCTGCCCTTCACCCGCGCCGCCGTGCCCACCGTCGATCTCGAGCGCGGCCGGATCATCGCCGATCCGCCCGACGGGCTGCTCTGAGCCATGCGCCTTGTGATCGTCCACGCCGGCTTTCACAAGACCGGCACCACCACCGTCCAGACCAGCCTGCGCGACAACCGGCGCCGGCTGGCCCCGCATCTGCAGGTGATCCTGCGCCCGGGCATGGTCGCCCTCTGCGAGGCCGCGCGGGCCTTCTCCGTGGCGCGCGATCCGCTCGACATGGCGCTTTTCCGTTACGAGCTGGCACGGCTCGCCGAGGGCTGGTCGCATACCGATCCCCGGCCCCTGCTGCTGGCCTCGGAGGATCTGAGCGGCCACATGCCGGGCCGGCGCGGGCTGACCGGATACGATGCCGCCCCGCTCCTGATGCGGGCGCTGTCCGAGACCCTGGCCGAGGCGATGCCCGCATCGCGGCTGCAATTCTACTACTCGACCCGCGCCGCGGCCCCCTGGCTGGCCAGCTGCTACCGGCAGACCCTGCGCGCCACGCGCCTGACCCTGGGCGAGGCGGAGTATACCCGGCGATTCCGCGCCTCGGCGGCGCTTGACGCGGCGGTCGACGCCGTGGCCCGGGCGGTGGCACCGCTGCCGGTGCAGCGCTGCGCGCTCGAAACCAGCCAGGACCGCCCGCTCGGCCCGCTGGCGCCGCTACTCGACCTCCTGGACCTGCCCGACGCCGTGCGCGCGGCCATCGTCCTGCACCCTGCGGCGAATACCGCCCTGCCGCAGGAGGTCATCGACCGGTTGCTCGCCCTCAACCGCAGCGATCTCGACGACAACGCCCTGCGCGCGGCCAAGCTGGCTGCCGCACGCGCGGCGCGGTGATGCACTCCGGCCCCCTGCGGTTTCGCTTGCTCTCGCCGCCGCCAGGGGCGATGACGCGACGCGCAGACCAGGCCCCGCTCTGCGCAGGAGACCGAAGGTGACCGACATCCCCGACAGGCCCGCCCGCGCCGCCGGGCGCCAGACCATCCGCCCCTCGACGCGCCCGCGCGAGCTGATCACGCCCGTGCCCGATCTCAAGGGCGTCTGGAAGGCCAAGGTGATCACCCTTCTGCCCGCCGCCTTTCCCGGCATCCTCGGCGAGAGCCTGACCGGCAAGGCGCTGCAGGACGGACTCTGGCAGCTCGAGTGCATCGACCTGCGCAGCTTCGGGATCGGCAGGCACCGCAATGTCGACGACACCCCCGCCGGCGGCGGCGCCGGGATGGTGCTGCGCCCGGATGTGGTGGGCGCGGCGATCGAGACGGCCCAGGCCGGCACCCCGGAGGCCTGGCCGCTGATCTATCTCAGCCCGCGCGGCGCGCCCATGACGCAAGAGCTGGTGCAGGATCTGGCCCGGGGCGATGGCGTTACCCTGCTCTGCGGCCGCTTCGAGGGCGTCGACCAGCGGGTGCTCGATCATTACCCGATCCGCGAGGTCAGCCTCGGCGACTTCGTCCTGACTGGGGGCGAGATCGCCGCCCAGGCGCTGATCGACGCCACCGTCCGGCTGCTGCCCGGCGTGCTGGGCAATGCCGCCTCCACGCTCGAGGAGAGCTTTTCCGCCGGCCTGCTCGAGCACCCGCACTACACGCGCCCCGCGTCCTGGCAGGGCCACGAGATCCCCGAGGTGCTGATGTCC
>JAGRMU010000123.1:0-541 GCA_020441165.1 Sedimentitalea sp. | reverse complement strand
CCGCCTTCTTCGGCCTCGACACGCCGCAGCACCGGACCGCAAACAGGAAACGGACGACCTGACCTCTGGCGGGCGCTGCGGCGGACCCGGTGAAGACCAAGAGCTCTGAGGGCGCGCACATCTTCGCGGGGCACAACCGCGAGCAATTCAGGAGTGGATGCGATGGATCTGATCGCACAGCTGGAAGCGGAACAGATTTCCGCGCTGGGGAAGGACATCCCCGACTTCAAGCCCGGAGACACGATCCGGGTCGGTTACAAGGTGACCGAGGGCACCCGCACCCGGGTTCAGAACTACGAAGGCGTCTGCATCGCCCGCAACAACGGCCGCGGCATCGCCGGCTCGTTCACGGTGCGCAAGATCTCCTTCGGCGAGGGCGTCGAACGGGTCTTCCCGCTCTATTCGACCAACATCGACAGCATCGAGGTGGTGCGCCGCGGCCGCGTCCGCCGTGCCAAGCTCTATTATCTGCGCGCGCGCCGGGGCAAGTCGGCCCGGATCGCCGAGGATTCCCATTACAAGCCCAAGTCGGGCGCCGAGG
>JAGRMU010000572.1 GCA_020441165.1 Sedimentitalea sp. | reverse complement strand
ACCGCGTGATCTCGCGCGCCCCGGCAGCGCCCGACCCTTGCCGTGGCGCCCCGGGGCTGATACCAAACCGCCGTTGCCGTCATAGCTCAGATGGTAGAGCACCTGACTTGTAATCAGGGGGTCCGGGGTTCGATCCCTCGTGGCGGCACCAGAAAGCTACGTCGCCGCGTTCTGCGACCCTTTAGACCCTCTTGCGATATGTGCTGTCGGCGTGATCCCGCGCGGGCGTTAACCACGGCCCCTTCCAGTTCAACAAGCTACGCGCTGCAGACGAGCGGCGGAAACATCGCGGCCCGCCTGCCCAAGGACCCCCAAGCGTTTTGTATACCGCGGCCGCGTTTTCTTAACGCTTCCTAAACCACTCTGCCGCTAGCCGTTAACCATTCGCCGGGCTCACTCAGGGACGCAGATGGTCGCACGCGCCTATACGGTTGCCTTCCAGGGGGTCGAGGCCCGGCTGGTCGAGGTGCAATGCGCGGTCAGCCCCGGGCTGCCGGCGTTTTCCATCGTCGGGCTGCCCGACAAGGCGGTCTCGGAGGCCCGCGACCGGGTGCGCAGCGCGCTGGCGACCATGGCCATCGCCCTGCCCTCGAAACGCATCACCATCAACCTCTCGCCCGCGGACCTGCCCAAGGAGGGCAGCCATTTCGACCTGCCGATCGCCCTGGCGCTGCTCGCCGCACTCGAGATCGTGCCGGCGGACGCCGCCGAATCCACCGTCGCGCTGGGAGAGCTGTCGCTCGACGGCACGCTGATCCCGGTGCTCGGCGCCCTGCCCGCCGCCTTGGCCGCCGCCGAGGAGGAGCGCAGCCTGCTCTGCCCCAAGGCCTCGGGCGCCGAGGCGGCCTGGGTCGGCGCCGCGCAGGTGATCGGCGCCGCCAGCCTCGGCGACGCGGTGCGCCATTTCACCGGCCAGTCGCCGATCCCGCCGGCCGAACCCGGCGAGGTCAGCGCCGGCCCGGCGCTGCGCGATCTGCGGGACGTGAAGGGCCAGGAGCGGGCCAAGCGCGCGCTCGAGATCGCCGCCGCCGGGCGCCATCACCTGATGCTGGTCGGCACGCCGGGCTCGGGCAAGTCGATGCTCGCGGCGCGCATCCCCGGCATCCTGCCGCCGCTCAGCGCCGCCGAGGCGCTGGAGACGTCGATGATCCACTCGCTCTGCGGATTGCTGGACGAGGGCGGCATCAACCGCGCGCGTCCCTTTCGCGAGCCGCATC
>JAGRMU010000571.1 GCA_020441165.1 Sedimentitalea sp. | reverse complement strand
GAAAGGCGCGGGTCCGACGCGCTAGGCTCGCACCGAACCCCAGGCAGGAGACGCGCCATGAGTCACGTGCTGGCCATCGACCAGGGAACCACCTCGACCCGGGCGATCCTGTTCGACGCGGCGATGCGCAAGGTCGCGGTGGCCCAGCAGGAACTCCCCCAGCATTTCCCCCGGCCCGGCTGGGTCGAGCATGACGCGGAGGAGATCTGGCGCGCCACCCGCGCGGTCTGCCGTGAGGCGATGGAGCGGGGCGGCGCCCGGCCCGGCGATCTGGCCGGGATCGGGATCACCAACCAGCGCGAGACCACCCTTGTCTGGGACCGGCGGACCGGCGAGCCTCTGCACCGGGCCATCGTCTGGCAGGACCGGCGCACCGCGCCCTTCTGCGAGCGGCTGCGCGCGGCCGGGCACGAGGCGGCGATCACCGAGACGACCGGGCTGCTGCTCGATCCCTACTTCTCGGGCACCAAGCTGAAATGGCTGCTCGACCATGTCGAGGGCGCGCGCGAGCGGGCGGCGCGCGGCGATCTGCTGTTCGGCACCATCGACAGCTTCCTGATCTGGCGGCTGACCGGGGGCAGGGTGCATGCCACCGACGCCACCAACGCCTCGCGCACGCTGCTCTTCGACATCCATGCCGGGGCGTGGAGCGAGGGGATCTGCGATCTGCTGGACATCCCCATGGCGATGCTGCCCGAGGTGCGCGACTGCGCCGCCGAGTTCGGCCGGACCGATCCTGCGATCCTCGGCGGCGCGGTGGCGATCCGGGGCGTGGCCGGCGACCAGCAGGCGGCCACCATCGGGCAGGCCTGTTTCGAGCCCGGCATGATGAAATCGACCTATGGCACGGGCTGTTTCGCGCTGCTGAACACCGGGGCGGAGCCGGTGGCATCGCAAAACCGGCTGCTGACCACCATCGCGTACCAGCTCGGGGGGCAGCGGACCTATGCGCTGGAAGGGTCGATCTTCGTCGCCGGGGCCGTGGTGCAATGGCTGCGTGACGGGCTGGGGATCGTCGGCGCCGCCGGCGAGGTCGGCGCGCTGGCCGAGGCCGCCGACCCCGCGCAGCAACTGGTGATCGTGCCCGCCTTCACCGGCCTCGGCGCGCCCTACTGGCAGCCGGAGTGCCGGGGCGCGGTGTTCGGCCTGACCCGCAATTCCGGCCGCGCCGAGATCGCCCGCGCCGCGCTGGAAAGCGTCGCCTTCCAGACCCGCGACCTGCTCGAGGCGATGCGCGCCGACTGGGACGGGGCGGGCGACACGGTGCTGCGCGTCGATGGTGGGATGAGTGCCAGTGACTGGACCATGCAGGCCCTCGCCGACATCCTCGGCGCCCCGGTCGACCGGCCGGTGATGCCCGAGACCACGGCGCTGGGGGCGGCCTGGCTGGCCGGGATGCAGGCCGGGGTCTACCCGGATGCGCAGGGCTTCTCGGCCGGCTGGGTGCTCGACCGGCGCTTCGGCCCGCAAATGCCGGCCGAGGCGCGCGACGCGGCCCATGCGCGCTGGCGCCGGGCGGTGGCGGCGGCGATGGCGTTCTGAGCGCTCAGCCCAGCCTTGCGCCTTGCGGGATCAGGCGCGGCCGCGCGTTCAGCGCCTCGACCGAGAACCCGGCCAGCGCCTTGTAGCGCGCGGCATGGGCGGCCAGGTCGGCCCTCGGGATCACCTGCTCGATATCGTCGAAATCGCCGCCGCAGAGATCCTCGACGCGCTGCAGGATCGCATCCGGGCCGCTGCTGCGATTGGCCAGCCCGACACCGGTGGTGACCGGCCGCACTTCGGCCTCGTAGGCGGCCAGGGCTTCGGGCGTCACCCCGTGCGCCAGAAGGCTCGCGCCGATCATGCGCGCATCGACCACCGCCTGGCTGGCCCCGTTCGAGCCCACCGGGTAGGTCGGGTGCGCCGCGTCCCCCATCAGGCTGACCCGGCCATGGGTCCAGCGCGGCAGCGGGTCGCGGTCGACCATCGGGTATTCGAAGACCTCGGCCGCGCCGCGGATCAGCGCCGGCACGTCCAGCCAGTCGAACCGCCAGTCTTCGAAGGCGGGCAGAAAGTCATTGATGTCGGCGGCGCGGTTCCAGTCCTCCTTGCGCCAGCCCTGCCCCGGGTCGGTGCGCCGCTCGGCGATCCAGTTGATCTCGGCCAGGCCGGTCCCGGGATCGATGGGGCCGATCGGGTAGGCGACGATGCGCTGGCTGTCATGGCCCGCCAGCGCCATCGCGCCGCCGCCGAAGAAGGGTGCGGCGCGGCTGGTCGCCCGCCAGAGGATCGCGCCACCCCAGATCGGCGGCCCCTCCTCGGGCACCATCTGCGCGCGGATCGCCGAATGGATGCCG
>JAGRMU010000122.1:16304-17067 GCA_020441165.1 Sedimentitalea sp. | reverse complement strand
TGCCCTTCGGCGAGGCGCCCAGCAGCCATCACGTGCGCGGCTCGAACTTCTGCCATGTCGGGGTGACCGGGGACCGGATCGCCGGTCGCGCCATCGTGATCGCCGCGCTCGACAATCTCACCAAGGGCTCGAGCGGGCAGGCGTTGCAGAACGCCAATCTGATGTTAGGTGAAGATGAAACCACGGGGCTGATGATGGCCCCCCTGTTCCCGTGAGGTTGCCATGAAGAGCCTGAAGAAGCAGCGCCGCATCCAGGTGATCGCCGTGGCCGCGCTGGCCCTGGCGCTGGCCACCGGGCTGATCGGATATGCGATGCGCGACGGCATCAACTTCTTCCGCGCCCCCAGCCAGGTGATCGCCGAGCCGCCCGGCCCCTCGGAGGTGTTCCGCATCGGCGGGCTGGTCGAGGAGGGCACACTGGTGCGCGACGAGGGCGAGACCGTGCGCTTCAGCGTCACCGATGGCGGGGCCAGCGTGCCGGTGGTGTTCTCGGGGTTGCTGCCCGATCTCTTCGCCGAGAACCAGGGCATGGTCGGCACCGGACGCTACGTGAACGGCGTCTTCGAAGCCACGGAAATCCTTGCCAAACATGACGAGGATTACATGCCCGCCGAGGTCGTCGACGCGCTCAAGGCGCAGGGCGTCTACAAGGCGCCGGGCGAGAGCTGACCGCCCTGCGGGGCGGGCCTCTCCGGCGCGAAATCGTGCCGCAAGAGGACACCAGGCGCGCGTCGCGTCGAGGAGTGGCGAACGCCCCGGTACC
>JAGRMU010000122.1:11233-16294 GCA_020441165.1 Sedimentitalea sp. | reverse complement strand
ATTAAGGAATTCGGAGCAGGTTTTCCCCCGTTGCAAGCGGGAGGGCTGCCATGCAGACCGTGCGTCAGATTGCCGAAGAGATCGTGGCCCGTGAAGGCGGGTTCGTCAACGACCCGGACGATCCGGGCGGGGCGACCAATTACGGCGTCACCATCCACACCCTGCGCCGGCTCGGGCTCGACCTGACCGGCGACGGCGTGGTCAGCGTCGCCGATGTGCGCGCGCTGAGCCGCCGCCAGGCGGTGGACATCTTCATCACCCATTACTACGAGCGCCCGCGCATCGCCGAGATGCCCGAGGCGCTGCAGCCGAGCCTCTTCGACATGTATGTCAATGCCGGCGGCAACGCGGTGAAGATCCTGCAGCGGCTGCTGAACGAGATGGGCTTCGGGGTGACGGTCGATGGCGCGATCGGCCCGCAGAGCCTGAAGGCCAGTCACGAGGCGGCCCGGCCCGATCCGCTGGCGCTGCGCGATGCCTACGGGGTGGCGCGGCGCAACTACTATTTCCGCCTGGCCGATGGTCGCCCGGCGAGCCGCAAATACGCCCGCACCACCGCCGGCGACAAGGGCGGGTGGATCCGGCGCGCCGAGGAGTTCCTATCGCCGCGCTATCACCTGTCGCCGGACGCCTTCCAGCAAAGGGTTGCAGCATGGGGCTGATTCAGTCGATCTTTGGCCTGGCCTTCGGGAACGGGCAGAACCTGGTGCGCGAGACCGTCGAGGTCTTCCGCGAGAATGCCGAGGCCGGGGCGGCGCGGGCCAGCGAGGTGCAGGTCCAGGCGATGGAGCAGCTGGGCGCCGAATTCGCGGCGCCGCGGCAGAGCGGGTTCGACCGGTTCGTCGACGGGCTCAACCGGCTGCCGCGGCCGGCCATGGCGCTGGGGATCCTGGGTCTCTTCGTGGCCGCGATGGCCGATCCGGTCTGGTTCGCGGCGCGGATGCAGGGGCTGGCGCTGACGCCCGAGCCGCTGTGGTGGCTCTTGGGCGTGATCGTGTCCTTCTATTTCGGCGCGCGTCACCAGATCAAGACCCAGAACTTCCAGCGCGAGATCGCCGCCACCGTGGCGCGGGCGCCGGCAGTGGTCGAGAACATCAAGGCGCTGCGGGCGCTGCGGGCCGACAGCCCGGGCGCGGCCGATCCCGGCCCCGATGCGCGGGTGGCGCTGGCCGCGGTCTCGCCCGAGGCCAACCCCGCGCTGGAGGACTGGAAGGCGCTGCGCCGGGCCTGAGCCGCCGGCCACTGGCGACAATTTGACCACGGCGGGGGGCGGAAAACCGTTGGCCCCCCGCCCGGGCGGGCCTATACCGGGTCCATGATCACCGAGCTCGGCCATTTCGCCCTCATCCTCGCCTTCGCCGTCGCCATCGTGCAGATGGTGGTCCCTCTCGTGGGCGCCCACAAGCGCTGGCCCGGCTGGATGGCCGTGGCGGAGCCGGCGGCGAGCGTCCAGTTCCTGCTGACCGCCTTTGCCTTCGCGGCGCTGGTCCATGCCTTCGTGACCTCGGATTTCTCGCTGCGCCTGGTGGTGCTGAACAGCCATTCGGCCAAGCCGATGCTCTACAAGATCAGCGGCGTCTGGGGCAATCACGAGGGCTCGATGCTGCTCTGGGTGCTGATCCTGACCCTCTTCGGGGCGATGGCGGCCTGGTTCGGCGGCGGGCTGCCCCCGACGCTGAAGGCGCGGGTGCTGGCGGTGCAGTCGGCCATCGCGGTGGCCTTCTTCGCCTTCATCCTCTTCACCTCGAACCCGTTCCTGCGCCTGGCGGTGCCGCCCTTCGACGGGCAGGACCTGAACCCGCTGCTGCAGGATCCGGGGCTGGCCTTCCATCCGCCGTTTCTCTACCTCGGCTATGTGGGCCTGAGCATGGCGTTTTCCTTCGCCGTCGCGGCGCTGATCGAGGGGCGAATCGATGCCGCCTGGGCGCGCTGGGTGCGGCCCTGGACGCTGGCGGCCTGGATCTTCCTGACCATCGGCATCGCGCTCGGCTCGTGGTGGGCNNTATTACGAGCTGGGCTGGGGCGGCTTCTGGTTCTGGGACCCGGTGGAGAATGCCAGCTTCATGCCCTGGCTGCTGGCCGCGGCGCTGCTGCATTCCGCGATCGTGGTGGAAAAGCGCGAGGCGCTGAAGAGCTGGACCATCCTGCTGGCGATCCTGGCCTTCGGCTTCTCGCTGATCGGCACCTTCATCGTGCGCTCGGGCCTGCTGACCTCGGTCCATGCCTTCGCCAACGATCCCGAGCGCGGGGTGTTCATCCTGATCATCCTCGGCCTCTTCACCGGCGGGGCGCTGACGCTTTTCGCGCTGCGCGCCCGCGAGATGGAGGCGAAGGGGGTGTTCGGCCTGGTCAGCCGCGAGAGCGCGGTTCTGGTCAACAACATCCTGCTGGCGGTGAGCTGTTTCGTGGTCTTCACCGGGACGATGTGGCCGATGCTGGCCGAGATGTTCTTCGACCGCAAGCTGAGCGTCGGGCCGCCCTTCTTCAACCTCGCCTTCACCCCCTTCATGGTGGTACTGGGGCTGATCCTGCCGGTGGGCGCGATGCTGCCGTGGAAGCGCGGGCGGCTGGGCTGCACCTTCTGGCCGCTGCGCTATGCCTTCGGGCTGGCGCTGGCGCTGGCGATCCTTGCCTGGGCGATGCAGACCGGGCGCAGCGCGCTGGGGCCGGTGGGGCTGTTCCTGGGCGCCTGGGTGGTCTTCGGCGCGGCGGTGGATTTGTGGTCGCGCACCGGGCGCGGTCCCCTCGCGGGGCGACCGGGACGGCTCTTGCGCCTGCCGCGGGCGGACTGGGGCAAGGCGGTGGCCCATGCCGGGCTGGGGGTGACCATGTTCGCCATCGCCGGGCTGACCGCCTGGGAGCAGGAGGACATCCGCGTCGTGCAGCTTGGCGCCCCCTTCGAGGTGGGCGCCTTCACGCTGACGCTGGATGACGTGCAGCGGCTGGAGGGCCCGAATTACCTCTCGACCACCGGCTTCGTGACCCTGCGCAAGGGCGCGCGCGAGATTGCCCAGCTGCGCCCCGAGAAGCGCGACTATCCGGTGGCCCGGATGCCGACCACCGAGGCGGCGATCGACTATCGCTTCCTGCGCGACGTCTACGTGGTGATCGGCGATCGGCAGGCGGATGGCGGCTGGGTCGTGCGAACCTATATCAAGCCGCTGGCCAACTGGATCTGGGGCGGCTGCCTGCTGATGGCGCTCGGCGGGGCGCTGAGCCTCAGCGACCGGCGTTTCCGGGTCGCGGCCGGGGCGCGGCGGGCGCGGGCGCAGCCGGTGGCGGCGGAATGACCGCGCGCCGATGGACCGGCGCCCTGGCCCTGGCGCTGGCCGTGATGCTGGCCGGGCCGGCCCCGGCGGTGCAGCCCGACGAGGTGCTGTCCGATCCCGCGCTCGAGGCGCGGGCGCGCGAGATCAGCAAGGACCTGCGCTGCCTGGTGTGCCGCAACGAGAGCATCGACGAGAGCAATGCCGACCTGGCCCGCGATCTGCGCCTGCTCCTGCGCGAACGCCTTTCGGAAGGCGACAGCGACGCCGAGGCGGTGGCCTATATCGTCGACCGCTATGGCGAATACGTGCTGCTGAAGCCGACCGCATCCGGCTCGAGCTGGCTGCTTTGGGCCGCGGGGCCGCTGATGCTGCTCCTCGCGGGAGGGGTGGGCTTCGGCTATCTGCGCGGCCGCGCCGCCGCCCCGGCCAGCCAGGAGGCGGCGTTGAGCGCCGAGGAGCAGGAGCGGCTGCGCCGGATTCTCGACGAGTGACGCGCGGTTTCGCTTTCCATGGCCCGCGCCCTGGGCCAGTTTGCCGCCGACACCGATAAGGGGCGCCCGTCATGAAATACCACACCATCACCCTCGAGATCGCCGACGGCCTGGGGGTTCTGACCCTGAACCGGCCGGAGAAGATGAACGCGCTGACCAGCCAGATGCGCGCCGAGATCGCCTATGCGATGCGCGAGACCGCCAAGGAGGCGCGGGCGATCGTGCTGACCGGGGCCGGGCGGGCCTTCTGCACCGGCCAGGACCTGGGTGATCGCGGCGATACCGGCAAGGTCGATCTGGAGCGCACGCTGCGCGAGGAATACGGCCCGATGCTGGAGGCGGTCTATGACTGCCCGGTGCCGACCATCGCGGCGGTGAACGGGCCGGCCGCCGGCGCGGGCGCCAACCTGGCGCTGGCCGCCGACGTGGTGATCGCCACCGAGAGTGCCTATTTCCTGCAGGCCTTCACCCGGATCGGGCTGATGCCGGATGCCGGGGGCACCTGGTTCCTGCCGCGCCAGATCGGCCTGGCCAAGGCGATGGGCGTGGCGCTTTTCGCCGACAAGGTGCCGGCGCGGCAGGCCGAGGCCTGGGGGATGATCTGGGAGGCGGTCGCGGACGACGTCTTCGAGGCCCATTGGCGTGCCCGCGCCGCGCATCTGGCCAGCGGCCCGACGCGCGCCTTTGGCGCGGTCAAGGCGGCGCTGCGCGGCGCCTTCGACAGGACGCTGGCCGACCAGCTGGCGACCGAGGCGCATCTGCAGGGCGAGTGCGGCAAGACCCGCGATTTCCAGGAGGGCGTTCTGGCCTTCGTGGAGAAGCGCCCGGCGCGGTTCGAGGGGCGCTGATCCGCCCGACCACCGGAACGGCAAAACGCCCCGAACCGGCAGGCTCGGGGCGTTTTTCTTTGCGCGAAGCGGCGCTCAGCGGTTCTCGATATCCACGTAGTCGCGCTCGGTCGCGCCGAGATAGAGCTGGCGCGGACGGCCGATCTTGTTCTGCGGATCGGCGATCATTTCCTTCCACTGGCTGACCCAGCCGACGGTGCGCGAGACCGCGAAGATCGGGGTGAACATCGAGGTCGGAAAGCCCATCGCCTCGAGGATGATGCCCGAGTAGAAATCGACGTTCGGGAACAGCTTCTTGTCGCGGAAATAGGGATCGGCGAGGGCCTGGGCCTCCAGCTCCTTGGCGACCTGCAGCGTCGGGTTGTTGTGCACGCCCAGAAGTTCGAGAACCTCGTCTGCGGATTGTTTCAGCACCTTGGCGCGGGGATCGAAGTTCTTGTAGACCCGGTGGCC
>JAGRMU010000122.1:11057-11194 GCA_020441165.1 Sedimentitalea sp. | reverse complement strand
CGATGAATTCGGGGATGCGGTCGGGGGTGCCGATCTCTTTGAGCATCTCCAGGCAGGCCTGGTTGGCGCCGCCATGGGCCGGTCCCCAGAGGCAGGCGATGCCTGCGGCGATGCAGGCAAAGGGATTGGCGCCCGAG
>JAGRMU010000122.1:2613-11034 GCA_020441165.1 Sedimentitalea sp. | reverse complement strand
GTCGAGGCGTTCTGCTCGTGATCGGCATGCAGGGTGAAGATGCGGTCCATGGCGCGCGCCAGGATCGGATTGACCACATAGTCGTCGCAGGGCACCGAAAAGCACATCTTGAGGAAGTTGGACGCATAATCCAGGTCGTTCCGGGGATACTCGAAGGGCTGGCCGATCGTGTATTTGAACGCCATCGCCGCGATCGTCGGCATCTTCGCCAGAAGCCGGATCGATGCGACCTCGCGCTGCCACGCGTCGGTGATATCGGTGCTGTCGTGATAGAAGGCCGACATCGCCCCCACCACGCCGACCATGATCGCCATCGGATGGGCATCCCGCCGGAAACCGCGGAACAGATACATCATCTGTTCGTGCAGCATCGTGTGATGAGTGACGCGGCTCTCGAAATCCTCGAGTTCGGCAACCGAGGGCAGTTCTCCGTAGAGCAGCAGGTAGCAGACCTCGAGAAAGTGCGATTTCTCGGCCAGCTGGTCGATCGGATAGCCGCGATGCAGCAGGACGCCCTCCTCGCCGTCGATGAAGGTGATGGTGCTGTCGCAGCTGGCGGTCGAGGTGAAGCCGGGATCGTAGGTGAAGATGTCCGCAGTGGAATAGAGCTTGCGGATGTCGATCACGTCGGGGCCGGCGGTGGGCGACAGGATCGGCAGCTCATAGCGGTCCTCGCCGATGATCAGGGTCGCGTTTCGTGTGCTCTCGGTCATGGATGTCCTTCCTCATTCAACCACGGGGGCGGCGCATCGCCTGACCCGTGCGGGCAGCGTCTGCGCCAAACCGCGCAGATCAGGTTCCTTGGCGCAGGCCGGCCCGGACGCTGGAGTCAGGGCGCGGTGGCCGCGTCGGCCAGCCGGGCCAGGGTTTCCCCGCGGCCCAGAAGCAGCATCATGTCATAGACCGAAGGCGTCGCCGTCCGTCCCGCCAGCGCCGCCCTAATCGGGCCGGCCAGCTTGCCGAACGTGGTGCCCCGGGCCTCGGCGAAGGCGGCCAGGGTTGCCTCCAGATCGTCCCGCGACCAGCTAGCATTTTGCAGATGCGGCGTCAATTCTGTCAGTATACCGTCGGATACCGAAGCCAGCGCCGCGGCCGCCTTCTCGTCCGGAACGATGGGCCGGTCCGCCAGGATAAAGTGAGCCTTGTCAAGCAGTTCGGGGAACGTGCGCGCCCGGTCCTTGAGGCAATACATCGCACGTTCGAGATTCGCCGCCTGGGCACTGGAGAGGGGCGGTTTGCCCGCCGCCGCGAGATAGCCTTCGATTTCATGCCGCAGCGCGGCATCATCGCTCACCGCGATATGCTGGCCGCAGAGATTCTCGAGCTTCTTGAGGTCGAACCGCGCCGGGCTGCGCCCGATTCCGTCCAGGTCGAACCAGTCCAGCGCCTGGGCGTCGGTGAAGAACTCGTCGTCGCCATGGCTCCAGCCGAGCCGCGCCAGGTAGTTGCGCATCCCCGCCGCGGGATAGCCCATCGCCTGGTACTCCTGCGCGGCCAGCGCGCCGTGGCGTTTGCTCAGCTTCTTGCCGTCGGGGCCGTGGATCAGCGGGATATGCGCCCAGACCGGCACCGGCCAGCCCATCGCCTCGTAGATCATCATCTGGCGCGCGGCGTTGTTGAGGTGATCGTCGCCGCGGATCACATGGGTCACCCCCATGTCGTGATCGTCCACCACCACCGCCAGCATGTAGACCGGGCTGCCATCGGCGCGCAGCAGCACCATGTCGTCGAGCTGGTCGTTGCGGATCGTCACCTCGCCCTGCACCTGGTCGCGGATCACCGTCTCGCCGGTCTGCGGCGCCTTGATGCGGATCACGTAAGGAAGGTCGGGGTGGCTGGCCGGATCCGCATCGCGCCAGGGGCTGCGGAAGAGCGTGCTTTGCCCCTCGGCGCGGGCCGCCTCGCGGAAGGCGGCGATCTCGTCCTGGGTGGAAAAGCACTTGTAGGCGCGCCCGGCGGACAGCAACTGGTGGGCGATCTCGGCATGGCGGGCGGCACCGGCGGCCTGGCTGACCGCCTCGCCATCGTGGTCGAGCCCGAGCCAGTCGAGGCCCCTGAGGATCGCCTCGGTCGCCTCCGGGGTCGAGCGTTCGCGGTCGGTATCCTCGATCCGCAGCAGGAACTTGCCGCCGCGCCCCCGTGCGTAGAGCCAGTTGAACAGCGCCGTGCGCGCCCCCCCGATATGTAGATAGCCGGTGGGCGAGGGCGCGAAACGGGTGACGACCGGGTCTGACATCGGCGGGGATTTACCTCTTGGTAACCATGCGGGGCGTAGCCTGCGCGCCTGTCTAGCGAGCCAGGCAGCAGGGGGCAAGCATGCAGGGTCTGACGCGCATGACCGCAGGGCTGGACTGGATGCTCCTGGTCCAGCGCGGACATCTCTTTCCCTGGGCGCCGGTCTGCCTGGCGCTCGGCATCGGCGGCTATTTCGCGCTGCCGGTCGAGCCGTCGCTGCCGGCCTACGCGGCGGTTCTGGGGACCGGCGCGGTCTGCCTCGGGCTGGCGCTGCGCTGGCCGGGGGGGCTGGCCTCGCTGGGCTGGGCGGCGGCGCTCGCCGCGCTCGGCTTCGGACTGGCTGGGCTGCGGGCGCACCAGGTGGCCGGGCCGGTGCTGGATTGGCGCTATTACGGGCCGGTGGAGGGGCGCGTCGTCGGGCTCGACCGGTCGGCCTCGGACGCGGTGCGGGTGACGCTGGACCGGGTGCGCCTGCTGCGGATGGACCCCGAAGAGGTGCCGGACCGGGTGCGGGTCTCGCTGCACGGCGTCGCGCCGCCGGCGCTGCAACCCGGCCAGCGGATCATGACCACCGCCAACCTCTCGCCGCCGCAGGGGCCGGTCGAGCCCGGCGGCTTCGATTTCCGCCGCCATGCCTGGTTCCAGGGGCTGGGCGCGGTCGGCTATTCGCGCAGCCCGGTGCTGACCGTCGCGCCCGCCGCCGAGGGGCGGGCGGGGCTGCGCGTCTTTGCCCTGCGCATGGCGCTGTCGGCACGGGTGCAGGAGGTGCTGCCCGGCGAGGTCGGCGGGTTCGCCGCCGCCGTCACCACCGGCGATCGCAGCGGCATCGGACAGGCGACGCTGGATGCCCTGCGGGCCAGCAACCTGGCGCATCTGCTGGCGATCTCGGGCCTGCACATGGGGCTTCTCGCGGGGTTCGTCTTCGCGGCGCTGCGGGTGGGCCTCGCGCTGGTGCCGGCGCTGGCGCTGCGGGTGCCGGTGAAGAAGCTGGCGGCGGTGGGGGCGCTGATCGCCGCCGCGGTCTACCTGGCGCTCTCGGGCGGCAACGTGGCCACCGAGCGCGCCTTCGTGATGTCCGCGGTGGTGCTCTGCGCGGTGCTGGTGGACCGGCGCGCCTTCTCGCTCAGGGCGGTGGCGGCGGCGGCGCTGATCGTGCTGGCGATGCGCCCCGAGAGCCTGCTGGGCCCGGGCTTCCAGATGTCCTTTGCCGCCACCACCGCGCTGGTCGCGGTGTTCGGGCTGATCCGCGATTACCGCCTGCCCCTGGGGCCGAACTGGCTGAAGCCGGCGCTGACCGTGCTGATCTCCTCGGCGGTGGCCGGGGCGGCGACGGCGCCGGTGGGGGCCGCGCATTTCAACACGCTCTCGCATTACGGGCTGATCGCGAACCTGCTCTCGGTGCCGCTGATGGGGGCGCTGGTGATCCCGGCGGCGGTGCTGGCGCTGTGCCTCGCGCCGCTCGGGCTCGAGGCGGTGGGGCTGTGGCTGATGGGTCTGGGCCTGCGCTGGATCCTCGGAGTTGCCGATTTCGTCGCCGGGCTCGAGGGCGCGCAGGGCCACGTGATCAGCCCCGGCCCCTGGGTGCTGCCGCTGCTGTCGCTGGGTCTCTTGTGGCTGATGCTCTGGCAGGGGCGGGCGCGGCTGGTGGGTCTGGCGCCGGCGGCACTGGCCATCGTGCTCTGGGGGCTGGCCGAGCGGCCGGCGGTCCTGGTCGCCGATACCGGCGGGCTGGTCGGAGTGATGACCGAGGGGGGCCGCGCGCTCAGCAAGCCGCGCGGCGCCGGGTTCGTGGCCAGCAACTGGCTGGAGAACGATGGCGACGGCGCCGACCAGGTCGCCGCCTCGGCCCGCTGGCCGGAGAGCGGCGCGCGGGTGCGGGTCTACAGGTTGGGGGCGGGCGAGATCGTGCACGTGATCGGCAAGCGCGGTGCCGCCGAGTTCACCGGCTGCACCGAGGGGCAGGTGGTGATCGCCTCGGTGCCGCTCAAGGCGACAGGCCCCTGCGAGGTGTTCGATCCGCGCCGGCTGCGGCAGACCGGGAGTCTGGCCATCGCCAAGGGACGGCTGATCACCGCCCGCGAGATCGCCGGGCAGCGCCTGTGGAACACGTCAGAAAAACCCCGCGCGCCCAGCCAATGGCGGACGGCGATGAGCGCCCCGCCGATGGCGGCGCTCGGGTCCGATCAGTAGGTGCGGATCAGCCCGACCAGCTTGCCCTGCACCTCGACCTTGTCCTCGGGGAAGACGCGGGTCTCGTAGGCCGGGTTGGCGGCCTCCAGCGCGATGGCGTTGCCGCGCCGGAAGAACCGCTTGAGCGTCGCCTCGTGCCCTTCGACCAGGGCCACCACGATATCGCCGTTGTCGGCCACGTTGGTCTCGCGGATCACCACCACGTCGCCGTGGTTGATCCCGGCCTCGATCATCGAGTCGCCCTTGACCTCGAGCGCGTAATGCTCGCCGGTCGAGGACAGCATCTGGCCGGGCACCGCGACATGGTGCGAGACCTCGCTGATCGCCTCGATCGGCACCCCGGCGGCGATGCGGCCCATCATCGGAACCTGCACCGAGGCCGCCCGCACCGGCTCGGAATTGGCCGGGCGCGGGCCGCTGGGGCGGTCGCCGTCGATCACCCGCGGATGAAAGCCGGTGGTCGGCTCGCCGCCCATGCTTTCGGGCAGGCGCACGATCTCGATGGCGCGGGCGCGATGCGCGAGGCGGCGGATGAAGCCGCGCTCCTCGAGCGCCGTGATCAGCCGGTGGATGCCCGACTTGCTGCGCAGATCGAGCGCCACCTTCATCTCGTCGAAACTGGGCGGCACGCCGTCGCGCTGCACCCGTTTCTGGATGAATTGCAGCAGATCCAGTTGCTTCTTGGTCAGCATCGCTCACACCTCTGTCACATGCGTTTTGCTTTGTTCTACGCATGTTCCCCTTTTGTGTCAACGGCTTCTCGGGGGACGTGTCCGGCCGCGCGGTCAGATCGGCAGGAAGGCGACCGCATCCCCCGCCGCGCGGGGCGGATCGTGCGGCGGGCGCACCAGCAGCGCATTGGCCTGCGACAGCACGGTCAGCGCCGCGCTGTCCTGGTTGTCGAAGGCGCGCAGGCGACCGTTCGAGACCACCGCGCGCATGTAGTGCTGGCGCGGCCCGTTGGCCTCGAGTGGCGCGGCGAGGCGGGCGTCCTGCAACGCGGGCAGGTCGCTGCCCAGACCCAGCATGACGCGGATCATCGGCGCCAGGAAGACATGGCCGCAGACCATGGCCGAGACCGGGTTGCCCGGCAGCCCGACCATCGCCGCGGCGCCGAGGCGGCCGGCCATCAGCGGCTTGCCGGGGCGCATCGCGACCTTGTAGAAGGCGCGGTCCATCCCGAGGTCCCCGGCCACCTTGCCGACCAGGTCGTGATCGCCCACCGAGGCGCCGCCGATGGTGACGAGCAGATCGGCCTCCTCGGCCAGCTCGAAGGCGGTGCGCAAGGACGCCTCGGTGTCGCGGGCGATGGGCAAGAGCCGCGCCCGCGCCCCCAGCGCCTCGAGCAGCGCCTTGAGCCCGTAGCCGTTGGAGGCGATGATCTGGTCGGGCCCCGGATCCTCGCCCGGCATCACCAGCTCGTCCCCCGTGGCCAGCAGCGCCACCTGCGGCTTGCGCGCGACCGGCACCCGGGGCAGGTTCATCGCCGCCAGAAGCGCCACGTCCTCGGGGGTCAGGCGGCGCGGCGCGGCCATCGCGCTGCCGATGCGGAAATCGCCGCCGGCGGGGCGGATGTTGCGGTTCGCGCCGGGGTCCGAGGCGATGGTGATCACCTCGCCGGCGCGTTTGACATCCTCCTGGATGACCACGAAATCGGCGCCCTCGGGCACCGGCGCGCCGGTGAAGATGCGCACCGCCTGGCCAGCGCCGACCCGGCCCGCGAAGCGCCGCCCGGCGGCGGACTCGCCGATCACCCGGAACATCGCGCCGGTCTCGACCTCGGCGGCCTGCACCGCGTAGCCGTCCATCGCCGAGGCGGCAAAAGGCGGCTGGTCGCGCCGGGCCGTGGCGTCGCGGGCCAATACCCGGCCGGCAGCCTCGGTCAGCGGCACCTCCTCGGCGGGCAGCGGCACCACCAGGCCGAGCAGACGTTCGCGGGCCTCCTCGACGCTGATCATGGCGCCTCGTGCCGGCCCGACTTGCCGCCATCCTTCAGCACGACGCGGATGCCGCCGATCTGCATGGTCTTGTCGGCGGCCTTGACCATGTCATAGACGGTCAGCGCCGCGACCGAGACGGCGGTCAGCGCCTCCATCTCGACCCCGGTCTGGCCGGTGGTGGCGACCGTGGCCTCGATCTGCACGCCGGGCAGGTCGGGATCCAGCGTCAGCTCGACCGCGGCCCTGGTGATCGGCAAGGGATGGCAGAGCGGGATCAGCTCGGGCGTCCGCTTGGCGCCCATGATCCCGGCGAGCCGCGCGACGCCCAGAACGTCACCCTTCTTGGCGCGGCCTTCCGACACGATATCATAGGTTTGCGGCGCCATGCTGATGTGGCCGCGGGCGATGGCGATGCGTGCGGTGACGGGCTTGCCCGAGACATCGACCATATGCGCGTCGCCCTTGGCGTCGAAATGGGTCAGCGCCATCAGAACCCCCCGGCGGTCAGCGGGTTGGCCAGCAGACGGCGGGTCGCCTCGGCCACGTCCGGCTGGCGCATCAGGCTTTCGCCGATCAGGAAGTTGCGCACCCCGAACCGGGCCAGGTCGGCCAGATCGGCGGGGGTGGTCAACCCGCTTTCGCTGACGATGCTGCGCTCGGCCGGCACCAGCTTGCTGAGCCGGCGCGTGGTGTCCAGATCTGTCTCGAAATTGCGCAGGTCGCGGTTGTTGATCCCGATCAGCTTGCTCTTCAGGAGGCTCGCGCGTTCGAGCTCGGCCTCGTCATGCACCTCGATCAGCGCGTCCATGTCCCAGTGCATCGCGGCGCTTTCCAGCTCGGCGGCCTGCTGGTCGCCGACGCTGGCCATGATGATCAGGATGCAGTCGGCCCCGAGCGCACGGGCCTCGGCGATCTGGTAGGGGTCATACATGAAATCCTTGCGCAGGACCGGCAGTTCGCAGGCCGCCCGCGCCACGCCCAGAAACGCTTTCGCGCCCTGAAAGCTCGGCGTGTCGGTCAGCACCGACAGGCACGCGGCCCCGCCCAGCTGGTAGGCCCGCGCCAGATCGGCGGGATCGAAATCGGCGCGGATCAGGCCCTTGGAGGGGCTGGCCTTCTTGATCTCGGCGATCAGCCCATAGCCGGTACGGCTGGCACGGATCAGCGCCTCGTGGAAGGGCCGGACCTTGGGCGCCGCCCGGGCCGCGGCCTCGACCTCGGAGAGCGGGGTCGCGGCCTTGTCGGCGGCGATCTCCTCGAGCTTGTAGGCCTTGATCCGGTCGAGAACGGTCTGGGTCATGCGGCCCCCTGCGTGATCTGCGCCAGCGCCGCGATCTTGCCGCGCGCCGCCCCGCTGTCGATGCTTTCGCGCGCCATGGCGACGCCGGCGCGCAGGTCCTCGGCGGCCTCGGCCACCACCAGCGCGGCGGCGGCGTTCAGAAGCACCGCGTCGCGATAGGCCGAGGGCGCGCCGTCCAGCAGCGCGCGGAAGGCGGCAGCGTTGTCCTCGGGCGTGCCGCCCAGGATCGCCTCGAAGGGATGCACCGGCAGGCCGGCATCCTCGGGGTGCAGCTCGACCTCCTTGACCGTGCCATCCTCCAGCGCCGCCAGCCAGGAGACGCCGGTGATGGTCAGCTCGTCGGTGCCGTCGCTGCCATGCACCAGCCAGGCGCGGTCGCTGCCCAGCTGCGCGAGGGTCTCGGCCATCGGTCGGATCAGTGCGCGCGAGAAGGCGCCGGTCAGCTGGCGTTTGACCCCGGCAGGGTTGGTGAGCGGCCCGAGGATGTTGAAGATGGTGCGGGTCCCCAGCTCGCCGCGCGTCGGCATGACATGGGCGGTGGCGGGGTGATGCATGGGCGCCATCATGAAGCCGATCCCGGCCTCTTTCAGTGCCTTTTCAACGACTTTCGGGCCGACCATCACGTTGATGCCCATCTGGGTCAGGGCATCGGCGGCGCCGGATTTCGAGCTGAGGTTGCGGTTGCCGTGCTTGGCCACGACGACGCCCGCCCCGGCCACGACGAAGGCGGCGGCGGTCGAGATGTTCAGCGTGCCC
>JAGRMU010000122.1:0-2597 GCA_020441165.1 Sedimentitalea sp. | reverse complement strand
GGTGCCGACGATGTCCATCGCGCCCTCGGGCGCCCGCACCGCGTGGCATTTCGAGCGCATCACCGCGGCGGCGGCGGCGTATTCGTCCACCGTCTCGCCGCGGGTGCGCAGGGCCATCAGCAGCCCGCCGATCTGGCTGGGCGTGGCCTCGCCCTCGAAGAGGATGCGGAACGCCGTCTCGGCCTCGGCGCGGGTCAGCGGCCGGTCGGCGGCGGCCCCGATCAGCGGTTTCAGCGATTCGCTCATGCCGGGACCTTCAGCGTGGTCAGGAAGTTGCGCAGCAGGGCGTGGCCGTGTTCGGAGGCAATGGATTCGGGGTGGAACTGAACGCCGTGGATCGGCAGGTCGCGGTGTTGCAGCCCCATGATCGTGCCGTCTTCGAGCTCGGCGGTGATCTCGAGCCAGTCGGGCAGGCCGGCGCGCTCGACCACCAGCGAATGATAGCGGGTGGCCTCGAAGGGCGAGGGCAGGCCGGCAAAGACGCCGCGCCCGCTGTGGTGCATCCGGCCCATCTTGCCATGCACGATCTCGTGGCAGCGCACCACCTTCCCGCCGAAGGCCTGGCCGATGGTCTGATGCCCGAGGCAGACCCCCAGCAGGGGCGTTCTGTCCCGGGCCGCGGCAAGGGTCAGCGGCAGGCAGATGCCGGCCTGGTCGGGATCGCAGGGCCCGGGCGAGAGCAGGATGCCGGCGGGCCGCATCGCCATCGCCTCCTCGACGCTCAGCACGTCGTTGCGGCGGATCTCGACCTCGGCCCCCAGCTCGCCCAGGTAATGCACGAGGTTGTAGGTGAAGCTGTCATAGTTGTCGATCAGCAGCAGCATCCGGCAATCGCTCAATCTAGGGTGGAGCCGATTGCGGCCCCGTGGCATAGGAAAGTGGTCGGAACATACTTGTTCAGGCTTGCGCGGCAGCGTCAAGGGCGCGCGGGGCCGGGCAGGGGACCACGGGAACGGCGAGGGGACGATGCGCGGATTTCTCAGCGGCTGGATCTGGGGGTTGGTGGCGGTCGGGGCCGGCATCGCGGCGCTGTCGCTGCTGGTGCCGCTGGGGCGCGTACCGGAGCTGGCGGAGCATGCGCCGGTGGCCGGTGCGGCTGCGCCGGAGGGCGGCCCCCAGCCGGTCGCGCGCGCCCTTGGCGCAGATCCGGAACCGGCGCGGGCAGAGTTGCCGGGATTGCCGACGACCGCGGACCGGGCCGCGCCGGCGGCGGTCGAGACCGCGCCCGCGTCGCGGCCCGAGATCGCCGGGGCGGGCGGGCAGATCGCCGCATTTCCGCCTACGCCCTCGGAGGTGACCGCGCCCACTGCGCTGGACGCCGCCGCCCCGCGCCCCGCGCCGGGCACGATGCCGGCATCGGCGCCGGATACGCCGCTCGTCCGGGTGCCGACGGGGCCGGCAGTGTCACCCGTCCCGCAACAGATCGCCGCACCGGCGGGCGCGGCGGACGCCGCGGCGATGCCGCGCATCGGAAACGACGCCATCGCCCTCGGCGGCCCGGCGCGGCTGGAGCCGGTCGCGGGCGGCGAGAACCTGCCCGGGGCGCAGATCGCCGCGACCCGGCCACTGGCCGACGCGCCCGCGCCGCTGCCCCGCCTCGCCGCCCTGCCGCAAGCCGGGGCCGAGGCTGTGCGGCGCCCCGGCATCGGCACCCCGGTGGTGCCGCTGACCGAACGCGCGGCGCGCGTCGGGGCGGATGTCGCACTGGACGCAGCTCCGCCCCTGCGCCGCCACGCGGCCGTCTTCGAGCCTCCCGAGGGCCGGCCGCTGCTGGCGGTGGTGCTGATCGATACCGGCGACGCGGCGGCGCTCGCGGCGCTGGACGGGCTGGGCGTTCCGGCGAGCGTCGCGCTCGATCCGATGGCCGAGGGCGCGGCGCAGCGGATGGCGGCGCATCGCGCCGCCGGCCGCGAGGTGCTGGCGCTGGTCGACCTGCCGCGGGTGGCGGCGGCACGCGATGCCGAGGTGCTGCTGGCGGCGGGCTTCGATGCGCTCCCCGAAACCGTCGCGCTGCTGGAAGGGACCGGCGCGGGCATCCAGGGCAACCGGGCGCTCTCGGACCAGGTCGCCGACGTGCTGCGCGCCGCCGGTCGCGGGCTGGTCACCCGGGCCAACGGTCTCAACTCGCTGCAGAAACGCGCCGCCCGCAGCGGCGTCGCGGCGGCGGTGATCCACCGCGACCTCGACGGCGCCGGGGAGGGCACGGCGGCGATCCTGCGCAGCCTCGATCAGGCGGCGCTGCGGGCCGGCCAGGAGGGGGCGGTCGTCCTGATGGGCCGCCTGCGCCCCGAAACGCTCGAGGCACTGGCGCTCTGGTCCGCTCAGGACCGCCCCGGCCGCGCGATCCTGGCGCCGGTTTCGGCGGCGTTGATGCCGGGAGAGTGAGTCGTTGCTGAACGGCTCTTTTCCGACTGTTGGGGCAGCAACCCTCTGCCCCCGAATTTAGAGGGCCGAACAAATAGGGTTGAATGCCCGCACGGTTTCATTGCCAAGTAGGCCTGTTTTTCGGGTGCTCAAATCTTCCGGTCCACCGGATTGCCGTCCGCCGCGAGCACAAGTCCGCTCAGGGAGAGCCTAGAGCACGTTGCGACCTTTCC
>JAGRMU010000570.1 GCA_020441165.1 Sedimentitalea sp. | reverse complement strand
GCCGCCCGGCGCATCGCCCCGACCCTGCGGGTGCTGCGCCACGCCAATGGCGACCTGGCGCGGTTCCATGGCGGTGGCCGGGGGCTGGAGGGGCGGCTCGATCACGCCTTGGCGGCGAGCCATGTCAAGCCGGGGGCGCCCGAGGGGCTGTCGATGGGTTATGCAAGGCTGTCGGCCGGGCGCACCAGCGTGATCATCGACGCCGCCCTGCCGCCCAAGGGGCCGGCGGGCTACAACGCCCATGCCTCGACGCTGGCCTTCGAGCTGACCTCGGGCCGGCGGCCGCTGATCGTCAACTGCGGCTCGGGCCGGTCCTTCGGCACCGACTGGCGCCGGGCGGGCCGGGCGACCCCCTCGCATTCGACCCTGTGCCTCGCCGGCTATTCCAGCGCCCGCCTCGCCGAACCGGCGCGCGGCACCGGCCACGAGGCGTTGGTGGACGGGCCCAGCGAGGTGCCGGTCGAACGTTCCGATCTGGCCCAGGGCGTGCGCTTTCAGGGCGCCCATGACGGCTATGTCCCGCATTTCGGCCTGACCCATGCCCGCAAGCTGGAGCTGCAATCCGACGGGCGCGGCCTCTCCGGCGAGGACATGCTGCTGGCCATGGAAGCCCCCGCCAAGCGCCAGTTCGACCGGGCGATGGATGCGGCGGGCCTGGCCGGGATCGGTTTCGACATCCGCCTGCACCTGCATCCCGAGGTGACCGCGACGCTCGACCTGGGTGGCACCGCCGTGGCCCTGGGGCTGAAGAGCGGCGAGGTCTGGGTGTTCCGCCATGACGGCCATGCCCGGCTCTCGGTCGATCCCTCGGTCTATCTCGAGTTCGGGCGCCTCAAGCCGCGCGCGACAAAACAGGTCGTTCTCTCCGGCACGGCAATCGAGTATGCCACCCGCATCCGGTGGTCGCTGAGCAAGGCGCAGGACACGGCGATTGGCGTGCGCGACCTGATCCGGGACGAGACCGAAGCCTACGACTGACCCAGGAAGGATCCCCCACCGATGACCGACCAACGCCCCGTGCGCCGCGCGCTGCTTTCCGTTTCGGACAAGACCGGACTGGCCGACCTGGGCCGGGCGCTGGCCGCGCGCGGGGTCGAGCTGATCAGCACCGGCGGCACCGCCAAGGCGCTGCGCGCCGAGGGGCTGACGGTGACCGACGTCTCCGAGATCACCGGCTTTCCCGAGATGATGGACGGGCGCGTCAAGACCCTGCACCCGATGGTGCATGGCGCGCTCCTGGCGCTGCGCGACGATCCGGCGCATGTGGCGGCGATGCAGGACCACGTGATCGACCCGATCGACCTGCTGGTGGTCAATCTCTACCCGTTCGAGGCCACCGTCGCGGGCGGCGCCGGCTTCGACGCCTGCATCGAGAACATCGACATCGGCGGGCCGGCGATGATCCGGGCGGCGGCCAAGAACCACGCCCATGTGACGGTGGTGGTCGATCCCGAGGACTACCCCCGGCTGCTGGGCGATCTCGACCAGCATGGCGGGGCCACCTGCCCGAAGTTCCGCCGCAAGCTGGCGCAGACCGCCTTTGCCCGCACCGCCGCCTATGATGCCGCGGTGAGCACCTGGATGGCCGATGCGGTGGGCGCCCAGACGCCGCGCCGCCGGGCGGTGGCCGGCACCCTCGCGCAGAGCCTGCGCTATGGCGAGAACCCGCACCAGAAGGCGGCCTTCTACACCGATGGCAGCGACCGGCCCGGCGTCGCCACCGCGCGGCAACTGCAGGGCAAGGAGCTGTCCTANNTCAACGACACCGACGCGGCCTTCGAGCTGGTCAGCGAGTTCGACCCCGCCGAGGCGGCGGCCTGCGCGATCATCAAGCACGCCAATCCCTGCGGCGTCGCGCGCGGCGCCAGCCTGCGCGAGGCTTACCTGCGCGCCTATGACTGCGACCGGACCAGCGCCTTCGGCGGCATCGTCGCGCTGAACCGGGTGCTGGACGCGCAGACCGCGGAGGCGATTGCCGAGATCTTCACCGAGGTCGTGATCGCGCCGGATGCCGAGCCGGCGGCGGTCGAGATCTTTGCCGCGAAGAAGAACCTGCGCCTGCTGACCACCGGCGCGCTGGCCGATCCGGCGCAGGCGGCGCGGGTCTGGCGGCAGGTCTCGGGCGGCTATCTGGTGCAGGACAAGGACACCGGAAGGATCGCCGCCGCGGACCTGAAGGTGGTGACCCGGCGTGCGCCCAGCGACGCGGAGCTTGCGGACCTGCTCTTCGCCTGGACCGTCGCCAAGCACGTCAAGTCCAACGCCATCGTCTATGTCAAGGACGGCGCCACGGTCGGCGTCGGTGCCGGGCAGATGAGCCGCGTCGACAGCACCCGCATCGCCGC
>JAGRMU010000121.1:558-9495 GCA_020441165.1 Sedimentitalea sp. | reverse complement strand
CGATCCCGCTGAAAAGAGAGGAACCGGATCGCCGGAACCAGACCGACCGTTTCGCGTCGCCGGTCAGAGTGCCGGTCGCGTCAGTTCATGCGCGGACCGGGGCGAAAACCGATCTCGTCCGACACGGTGAAGCGGCCGCTGCCGGCTTTCTCGATCTTGCCGGCCCGAAGCAGGAGGCCGAAGGATCGCAGCCCGTCCTCGCGATTGAAGCCCGCAATCTCGACCTCGCGGACACGCTTCATCAGTTGCGGCCGCGAAAACTGCGCGCGCCCTTCCACGAAGGAGAGGTAGGCGGCGGCGGCTTCGAGCAGATCCGGCAGTTCGGTCGCGCCCATGGTTTCGGCGAAACTGACGAAATCGCTGTCGCCCGCGCCGGTCTCGGCAGCTTCGATGTCCTCGCCTGGCGTGGTCATGATCCGGCGCGGGCGGATCGGCCCGGAGGGACGAGCGCCCGCGGGTCCGTCGACGCGCAGTTCCTGCACGAGTTTCAGCGGCGCCGGGCGCTCGGCCGATCCGGGTCGCTCGGCGCTGCGGGGCGCGGTGACCGGACGGCGGGGGCGCACGAAACTTGCCAGATCTCGGCGGTAGATCTCGTCATCCTCGGCAGCGTTCGGAGAGGCGCCGATCAGCCCCTTCTTCGTCGTCGCCGCGGCGGCGCGCAGCCGGCTGTGCGTCTCGCGGGTGGAGGCGCTCTGCGGTTCGTTCATGATGCCCTGGGCGACGCTCATCAGCCGGGTCGTGTCCGCGTCGCGATGGTCAGGCTCGGGCTCCGCAATGTCCTCGTCTGGCTCGCCGAGGCTTTCAGGTTCCGCGATCTGCCGCGCGTCATGCGATGCGTCCGCCAGATCGTAGCCGTCTTCGCCATCCTCGGCCTTGTCGGCATTGGCGTCGCGCATCGCAAGGTTGCCGTCCTGATCGGTGGATGACGGCCTCGTTTCGTCGTTCGTCTCGGTCGCGATTTCGGTGCTGCTTGGCGCAGGCGAAGTGCCGACCTCGGTATCGCAGCGATTCACGAGAAGATAGGGACGGTCGCGTTGCAGCAGAGCATCGCCACTCTCTCCATGGTCGCCGTCCGTTTCGGCTCCGATTTCCTCCGATTGAGATTCGGCGGTATCGGGCGGAAGGTCAGCCACCTCGTCCGCTATCTGAGCATTCGTCGCCGCCTCTTTGCCGGTCGGTGCGTTGGTGCCGAGAAGGCCACGAATCAGGTCTTCGTCACCGTCGTCTTGCGGGGCTGACGCTCTCGTGCCCTCCTTGCCTGCCACTGGAGGGGAACCGGCGGCCATGGCACTGCCGACATCAGCGCGCTTCAGGCGCAGCATGTGCGGGCGCGGAGCAGGCGCGCTGGGATCGCCTTGCTTCGGATGGGGGTCGTCGTGCCGCAGAGTGACATTGCTTGCGGTGGCAGCGACGAGAGCGTCTGTTTCAGTTTCGACGGAATCATCGGGTCCCACTGATTCCGAGGGCGGCGCGTCATTTTCTTTGTCCTGCGCCGAATCGTCTACTGGGCCACCCTCAATCGTGGCGCCTCGAGATTTCCGGCTCGACGAGAAAGCGGCCGAGCCGGGCGCGTCGATGGCGTCCGGTTCAGCCTCGGTCGGCGCGCCAGCGGTGTCCTGCGGCGTTCGGGGTTGCAAGGCGCTGTTTCCGCCATCGGCGATGGACTCTGCGCTTTGTGTCGCCGAATCTGTATCGTCGGGCTTCAGTTCCGCATCGCGCGAACCGCAGGCGTCCGTCGCCTCCAGCAGGGCCAATCCGTCTGTCTCGGCTGCCGGGTTCCGGTCGTCCGTGTCGTCGATATCGACCGCTGCTTCGGCCTCGATCGAACCGTCGTCGGCGTCGTCATCGTCGAAATGCGTCTCTAGCGCAGCTTCGTGGGCACCTTCCAACTCTGCGCCTGGCTCGTCGTGGTCGGCGATCGCCTCGGTGAGCCCGTCGTCGAAGGCGGTGAACATCGCTTCGGCGTGTTCGTCCTCGCTGAAGTCGGCGCTTTGCGCCGCGAGCCGGTTGCGGGTCACGACGGCGCGGATGCGCTGCAGCTTGACGGTGATGCTGTCCTGGGCCGCGCTGGCGCGCATCTGCGGCTCTGGCATCAGCTCGGCCAGTTGATCGGTCGCCGGCCAGGCGCCTTCCTCGGGTGCCGCGTCGATGATCTCCGGGTCAGGGGAGTCGCTTTCGATCTCGGGATCTTCAGCCGTCTCCTCGGGTGCACGCGTTTCGGTTTCGGCCTGCGGGGCCGGTTCGGGATCGCGCCGCGCTGCGGGTGCATCGGGCGCCGGGCGCGCATCCTGTGGCGCCACGGAGCCGATCTCGCCGACCGGCGGCAGGGCGGCCGGCGCGTCCGCGGCCCGCAGGACGATCCCGTCCTCGCCCTGGCGCGCCTCGACCCGGCGGGAGATCTCGCGCTGCGCGATCCGCGCCAGCAGCTCGGCATCCGGCTGCGGCGGCTCGGCGCCGAAATAGCGGTCCTCGGCGGCCAGATCGTGGAAATAGTTGGCGATCGCCTTCATCGTGCCGAAGGAATCGTCGAACCCCTCGAGCGTGCAGGAAAACGTCCCGTAGGACACGGTCAGGATTTTGTTGGTCTGCACCATCGGAGCGCGTCCTCTACATCTTGATCGCCGCCACGGACCGGGCAGCGGTCGCGGCGTTCGGATCGATTCCTGGCAGGGAATCGCATCCTTTTGTGGCCAGATTGTGCTGAAAACCCAAACAAGGCATTAAGATGCGATGGTGGATCCGATCATAAAGAGCGATCAGGGCGTGACCCTGGTGGGCAGCGGCGGACTTGGCGAGGCCGATCTGGCCCTGGCGCTGGCCCGCGCCCCGCTGCTGGCCGCCGCCGATGGCGGCGCGCGCGCGGCGCTCTCGGCAGGCCATCTGCCGGCCGCGGTGATCGGCGATTTCGATTCGCTGTCCCCCGAGGATCAGGCCCGCATACCCGCCGAGCGGTGCTTCGTGATCGCGGAGCAGGAGACGACCGATTTCGACAAGGCGCTGGCCCGTATCGCGGCGCCGCTGGTGCTGGCGGTCGGGTTGCTCGGCGGACGCATGGACCACCAGTTGGCGGCCCTCAACACGCTGGTGCGCCATGCGCATCGGCGCTGCGTGCTGATCGGCGCCGCGGAGGTGATCTTTCACGTGCCGCCACGGCTCGACCTCGCGCTGCAGCCGGACGATGTGGTTTCGCTCTTTCCGCTCGCGCCGGTGCGCGGGCGCTCGACCGGACTGCACTGGCCGATCGACGGTCTCGATCTCGCCCCCGACGGGCGCGTCGGCACGTCGAACCGGGCCGCGGGCCGCGTCGGCCTGCAGGTCGACGGGCCGGGCCTGCTGGTGATGGTGCCGCGGCGGGCGCTGGACGAGGTCCTGATCGCGCTGCAGCCCGGCTAGACGCGGCGCGCCTCGGCGTCGGCCGCTGGCCCGCCATCGCGGAGCGCGCGCGCCAGGTCGCGCGCCACGGCGCGTTCGCGCAGCACGACGTAGAGGCCGGCGGCGACGGTGATGAGGATGCCGATCGCGGCCAGCCGGTTCGGCAGATCGTGGAAGATCAGCCATCCGAAGAGGGTGGCGACCGGGATCTCGAGATACTGCATCGGCGCCAGGGTCGCAGCCGGCGCGAAGCGCAGCGACCAGGTCATCAGAAGGTGCGCCCCGGTGCCCAGCAGGCCGATGGCCAGCAACAGCGCCCATTCGCCGGGACCCGGCGCGACCATCTCCGTCGGCGCCCAGCCGAGCGCGGCGCCCAGGGCCAGTACCGGTAACAGCATCAGCACCGCCATCACGCCGCTGACCGCCTGCAGACCGATCGGATCGGTATCGCGGGCGATCTGGCGGGTCACCAGGATGAAGAGCGAGAAGGTCACCGCCACCGCCAGCGGCCAGAGCGCCGGCCAACCGACCGCGGCGAAACTGGGCTGGATCACCAGCAGCGTGCCGGCGAAGCCGACCACGCAGGCGGCCAGGCGCCGGTGGCCGACCTCCTCGCCCAGCACGTATTTTCCCAGGAGCAGCATCAGGAAGGGCATCACGAAGGCGATGGCGATGGCATCGGCAAGGGGCAGATAGCGCAGGGCGGTGAACATCGCGCCGATCCCGGCGATGTGCAGCGCCGTGCGCAACAGCGCCAGGCGGAAGATCCGGGCATTCATCCGCCAGAGCCGCCCGGTCACCAGAACCAGCGGGATCAGCACGAGGGCCTGCACGGCAAAGCGGATCACCAGAAGCTGGCCCAGCGGCACCACCTGACCCAAGATCTTGGCCACCGCGTCGCCCAGCGGGGCGACGACGCAAAAGCCGAGCATGAGGAGGATGCCCAGCACCGGGCGATCTTGCGACATGGGCGGAAGGCTAGGCGGCGCCGCGCAGCGAGGCAAGCCTGAGCCGCAATGACCAAGGGGCAGGCTCGGCAGATCCCTGCCGGCGCCGGCCACGGGATCAGCAGTTGGGCACGTTGACTGCCAGCCCGCCCAGCGAGGTTTCCTTGTATTTCTCGCTCATGTCGGCGCCGGTCTGGCGCATGGTCTCGATGCAGGCGTCGAGCGGCACGAGGTGCGTGCCGTCGCCGCGCAGCGCCAGGCTGGCGGCGCTGACCGCCTTGATCGCGCCCAGCCCGTTGCGCTCGATGCAGGGCACCTGCACCAGTCCGCGCACCGGGTCGCAGGTCATGCCGAGATGATGCTCGAGCGCGATCTCGGCGGCGTTCTCGATCTGCTCGGGCGTGCCGCCCAGCACCGCGCAGAGACCGGCCGCAGCCATGGCCGACGCGCTGCCGACCTCGGCCTGGCATCCGGCCTCGGCGCCCGAGATCGAGGCGTTGAACTTGACCAGCCCGCCGATCGCCGAGGCGGTCAGCAGGAACTCCTCGATCCGCGAGGTGGAGGCGCCGGGTACGTGATCGAGATAATAGCGGATGGTCGCGGGCAGAACCCCGGCGGCGCCGTTGGTCGGCGCGGTCACCACCTGCCCGCCGGCGGCGTTCTCCTCGTTCACCGCCATCGCATATGCGCTCATCCAGTCGTTGATCGTGTGCGGGGCGGAAAGGTTGCGGCCGCGCTCGGCCTGCAGCGCGTCGTGGATGCCCTTGGCGCGGCGCTTGACCATCAGCCCGCCGGGCAGCAGCCCGTCGCGGGTCAGGCCGCGGTCGATGCAGTCGTTCATCACCGCCCAGATCCGCGCGATGCCCTTCGAGAGGGTCGCCGCGCCGCCGCGCGAGATCTCGTTGGCGCGCTTCATCCCGGCGATGGAGAGGCCGGAATGTCGCGCCATTTCAAGCATCTCGGCGGCGCTCTTGAACGGGTAGGGGACCGGCGCACCCTCGTCGGTGGCCTTGCCGGCGGCCAGCTCCTCCTCGGTCATCACGAAGCCGCCGCCGATCGAGTAATAGACCTGCTGCAGGATCACGTCGCCCTGGGCATCGAGCGCCTTGAGGATCATGCCGTTGGCATGGCCGGGCAGGGCGCGGTCGTAATCGAAGATCAGATCGGCTTCGGGGTTGAAACGCAGATCGCCAATACCCTTTGGGCTCAGCCGGTGGGTCGACTTGATCTCGGCCAGCGCCTTTGCCGCCGCATCGGCGTCATAGGTTTCGGGGCGGAACCCGGCGAGGCCGAGGATGGTGGCGCGGTCGGTGGCGTGCCCGACCCCGGTGAAGGCCAGCGAGCCGTGCAGCGAGGCGCGCAGGCCGGCATAGGCGAAGGGGGCGGCGCGCATCTTGTCCAGAAACCGCGCGGCGGCGACCATCGGTCCCATCGTGTGGGACGAGGAGGGGCCGATACCGACCTTGAACATGTCGAAGACGGAGAGGAACATCGAGGGGAACTTCCTTGGGGTCATGGAGGCGATAGAGCGCGGTCGTCCGATCCAGATAGCCCACCGGCCCGTCGATGACGACGTCAAATACTACGCTTTCGGCGGAAAAGCGGATGCCCGCAATCCGCGAGGGGCGTGGGTTGGAGCCCGCGCTTAGCCTTTTCGAGAACACTCTCCCCGCCAAGCTCGAACCCGGCAGGCTGGGCGCCGGGGGTGGTCATCCGCGAAATCGACCCCAGATCTTGGATGGGAAAGGCATTTCCCGGCGTCAAGCATCTTGCCAGTTACTCAGGAGGAAATCATGCCACGACTTGCAGACAAGGCCGCAGTGATTACCGGTGGAGCCGGGGGGATCGGGATCGAAACTGCACGATTGTTCCTGCGCGAAGGCGCGAAGGTCGCGCTGGTCGATCTGGACCAGGGCGCGCTCGACGAGGCCGCCAATGCCTTGGAAGGCGACGGCAAGGTCGTCGCCCTGACCGCCGATGTCTCGAAAGAGGAGGATGTCAGGAACTATGTGAAACAGGCCCGGGACCGGCTCGGCCGGATTGATATCTTCTTCAACAATGCAGGGATCGAGGGGGCGGCCGGACCGATCACCCGGCAGAAGATCGAGGATTTCGACAAGGTAATGGCGGTTAATGTCCGCGGCGCCTTCCTGGGGCTGAAATACGTCCTGCAGGTGATGGAAGAACAGGCCAGCGGCGGCAGCATCGTCAACATGTCCTCGGTCGCGGGGCTGACCGGCAGCCCTGATCTCGCGCCCTATATCATCTCAAAGCACGCAGTTCTGGGGATGACCCGCGCGGCGGCGCTGGAGGTGGCGGCCAAGGGCATCCGGGTGAACTCGGTCCATCCCGCGCCGATCAACACCCGGATGATGCGCTCGATCGAGTCCGGCATGGATGCCGATCATGCCGAGGATGTGCGCAAGGCCTATGCCAAGGCGATCCCGATGCAGCGCTACGGCGAGGCCGCCGAGGTTGCGCAAGTGGTGCTGTTTCTCGCCTCGGACGACGCCAGCTATGTCACCGGGGCGCATTATACCGTCGATGGCGGAATGACCCCGAATTGACCTTGGCAGGGGGCCGGGGCGGCAAATTCGCCGCGATTCGGCCCTCGCCCCTCCCGGGCAACTCCCCTATAAGGCGCAAAACCGTGCGGAGAGCCCCATGCCCCCAGATTTGTCGCCCATCGACAGGGCCAAACGCGCCGCGGCCCTGCGCGCCGCCGAGTTCGTCGAGGACGGGATGCGGGTCGGGCTGGGCACCGGCAGCACCGCCGCCTGGCTGGTCAGGCGCCTCGGCGAGATGGTGCGGGGCGAGGGGTTGACGATCCTCGGCGTGCCGACCTCCGAGCAGACCGCCGCTCTGGCCCGCGCCGAGGGCATCGAGGTGATCACGCTCGACGAAGCGCAGCGGCTGGATCTGACCATCGACGGCACCGACGAGTTCGATGCCGAGCTGACCCTGATCAAGGGCGGCGGCGGCGCGCTCTTGCGCGAGAAGATCGTCGCCGCCGCCTCGGACCGGATGATCGTGATCGCCGATACCGGCAAGAAGGTGGAAACCCTCGGGGCGTTTCCGCTGCCGGTCGAGGTGATCCCCTTCGGCTGGCGCAGCACCCGCGCGCTGATCGAGGAGACGCTGATCTCGATGGATGTCGCGGGCCGCGAGGTGGCGCTGCGCGGCGGGGCCGAGGCGCCTTTCGTGACCGACGAAGGCAATCACATCCTCGATCTGCACCTGGGGCGCATCGGCAATCCCCGGCAGCTGGCGATGGTGCTGAACCAGATCCCCGGCGTGGTCGAGAACGGGCTTTTCATCGATCTCTGCGACGTGGTCGTCGTGGGCGCCGAGGACGGCCGGATCGAGCTGCGCGACATCAACGCCGGCACCGTCGAGCGCGGCTTCGCCCCGGCGCCCGGCGCCGGCAACCTGTTTGCCGATCCCGAAGGCAAATCCGCATGAGCTTCGACTTCGACCTCTTTGTTATCGGTGGCGGATCCGGCGGCGTGCGTGCGGCGCGGGTGGCCGCGGGCGAGACCGGCGCCAAGGTCGGGCTGGCCGAGATGGACCGCTACGGCGGCACCTGCGTGATCCGCGGCTGCGTGCCCAAGAAGCTGATGGTCTTCGCCTCGGAATATGCCGACCTGGTGCACGACGCGCGCAGCTATGGCTGGGACCTGACCGAGGGACCCTTCGACTGGCCGCGCTTCGCCGGGCACCTGAACCGCGAGCTGGACCGGCTGGAGGGAGTATACCGAAACCTGCTGAAATCCGCCGGGGTCGAAACCTTCGACGCGCGGGCGCGGTTGACCGATGCCCATACCGTCGCGCTCTCGACCGGCGAAACCTTCACTGCCCGGCATATCCTGGTGGCCAGCGGCGGCCGCCCGGTGCGCCCCGATCTGCCCAACGCCGGGCTTGGCCTGGTCTCGGACGACATCTTCCACCTGGATGCGCTGCCGAAATCCATCCTGATCGTCGGCGGCGGCTATATTGCCTGCGAATTCGCCTGCATCCTTCACGGGCTGGGCGTCGAGGTGACGCAATACTATCGCGGCGCGCAGATCCTGCGCGGCTTCGACGAGGAGGCGCGCGGGCTGATCGCCGAGGCGATGCGGACGCGCGGGATCGACCTGCGCACCGGCACCGACATCGTCGAGATCAGGCCCGGCGAGCGCGCGCCCGAGGCCGGCGACATGGGCTTGCCGATGCAGGAGCGCGCCGCGGCCTTAGCCGCAGGCCCCGATCCTCGGCCCGCCGGCCCGGTGCGCGTCAAGGCCACCAATGGCGACGAGAAGCTGTTCGAGCGGCTGTTCTTCGCCACCGGCCGCGATCCCAACACCAGCGACATGGGGCTCGAGGAGATCGGCGTGCGGCTCGGCCGGCGCGGCGAGATCGCGGTCGATGCCTACAGCCAGAGCTCGGTGCCCTCGGTCTATGCCATCGGCGATGTCACCGACCGGCTCAACCTCACCCCGGTGGCGATCCGCGAGGCGATGGCCTTCGTCGACACGGTGTTCCGGGGCAACCCGACCCCGGTCGATCACGCGCTGGTGGCCAGCGCGATCTTCACCCAGCCCGAGATGGGCACCGTCGGGCTGAGCGAGGAGGCCGCCGC
>JAGRMU010000121.1:0-278 GCA_020441165.1 Sedimentitalea sp. | reverse complement strand
TTTCGGGCCGCGTATACAGGTTAAGGGCAACGCCGCCTCGCGCGGCTCCGCAGAAGGAAAACACGAGACATGGCAGGCAACAGCGGCGGTCCCTGGGGGGGCGGAGGCGGATCCGGCGACGACGATCGCGGCAGCAACGGAGGCGGCGATCACAAGGGTGGCCGGCGCCCCGGCGAGTCCGGCCCGCAGATCCCCGAGATCGACGAGTTGATGCGCAAGGGCCAGGAACAGCTGCGCGTGCTGATGGGCGGGCGCGGCGGCTCCGGCAAGGGCGGCAA
>JAGRMU010000569.1:1536-2317 GCA_020441165.1 Sedimentitalea sp. | reverse complement strand
TGATCGACAAGCTGACCCCGGTGGCACCGCAGACCTTCCTGGGGCGCGCCACCTGCGACGTGTCGCTGGGCGAGGCCTGCGACAGCTATGTCGGGCGCACTGTGCTGGTCTCCGGCGCCGGAGGCTCGATCGGCTCCGAGCTCTGCCGCCAGGTGCTCTCCTGCCGCCCGGCGCGGCTGATCCTCTACGAGCTCAGCGAACTGGCGCTCTATACCGTGCACCAGGAGCTGACCCAGCTCGCCGACGGCACCCTGATCGAGATCGTGCCGGTGCTGGGCTCGGTCACCGATCCGCGCCAGGTGCGCAAGGTGCTGAGTGATCACAACGTGCAGGTGGTGCTGCACGCGGCCGCCTACAAGCACGTGCCGCTGGTCGAGGCCAACCCGCTGGCGGGGCTGGCCAACAACGTCTTCGGCACCCAGACCCTGGCCCGCGAGGCCGCCCAGACCGGGGTCGAGCGCTTCATCCTGATCTCCTCGGACAAGGCGGTGCGCCCGACCAACGTGATGGGCGCCTCCAAGCGCCTGGCCGAGCTGGTGGTGCAGGACCTGGCCACCCGCTACACGAACACCGTCTTCACCATGGTCCGCTTCGGCAACGTGCTGGGCTCGTCGGGCTCGGTGGTGCCGCTCTTCCAGGACCAGGTCAGCCGCGGCGGCCCGGTCACCGTCACCGACATCAACGTGCGGCGCTATTTCATGACCATCCGCGAGGCGGTGCAGCTGGTGCTCAAGGCCGGCTCGGAGGCCCGCGGCGGCGAGGTCTTCGTGCTCGACATGGG
>JAGRMU010000569.1:886-1345 GCA_020441165.1 Sedimentitalea sp. | reverse complement strand
TGGGCACCCGCTATCAGAAGATTTTCTGCGCCCGCGAGGAGGCGCTCTCGGAGATCGAGGTCGCCTCGGTGCTGCGCGGGCTGCGCCAGGCGCTGGCCGCCAGCGACGAGACCGCGGCCCTCGGCGTCATCCGGCGCTGGGTCGAGGGCTATCGCCAGGACATGGCGGGCCGCAGGACCTCGTGAGACGCCCGACGGACGGGGCAGGGGGCAGCCGCCACCCGCCCTGTCACCGCAAAACCGCGCCTTGCCGCCGGCGACCGGGCAATGTCGCGGCAGAGATTGATCCCCCCGAGGGCTTTGTGGTCTAACCGCGCTGAGCAACCGGCACAGGCAAGAAGGCAGCCCCGCGCAGTGACCCTTTTCGAACGCGGCCCCAAGATCCGGTCCCTGCGGGGCACCACCCGCCTGGTCCCGGTCCTGGCCGCCGGGGTGATGGCCGGGGTGATGGCCGGCGCCG
>JAGRMU010000569.1:363-673 GCA_020441165.1 Sedimentitalea sp. | reverse complement strand
CTGGCTCTCGGCCAGCTTCCGCTATTCCGGCATCCAGAACCTGAACCTCTACGGCTACGAGGATTTCTATGATCGCAGCTTCGATGTCCGGCTGCGCCTGCTGAAGGAGCGCCCGCGCTTTCCCGAGATCACCCTCGGGCTGCAGGATTTCGCCGGCACCGGGGTATTCTCCTCCGAATACCTGGTGGCCACCAAGACCTTTCAGACTCCGGCCTTCGGATCGCTCACCGCGCCGGGCAACCTGAAGCTGACCGCCGGCCTCGGCTGGGGCCGGATGGGCAGCAGTGGCAGCATCGGCAGCACCGGCACC
>JAGRMU010000569.1:0-160 GCA_020441165.1 Sedimentitalea sp. | reverse complement strand
CGCAGCACGCGGCTGGGGGCCTATTACCTCTACGGCTCCGAGATCGGGGTCAGCGCCCAGATCCAGCTCAACCCCAAGCACCCGCCCCGGCCGATGGTGATCCCGGCCCCGGCGCCGATCCGCCCGCGCCCCAGCCGCGCCGCCGATCCCGAGGCCTGGA
>JAGRMU010000568.1:2219-5369 GCA_020441165.1 Sedimentitalea sp. | reverse complement strand
TGGCCGGCCAGGTCGGCTGGGACGAGAACGAGGTGTTCCGCTCCCACGACTTCATCGGCCAGATGGAGCAGGCGCTGACCAACATCCGGACCATCGTCCTGGCGGCGGGGGGAGAGGTGTCCGACATCGTCCGCCTGACATGGTTCGTCACCGATGCGCGCGACTATCTCGACCGCCAGGCCGAGGTGGGTGCGACCTATCGCAAGGTCTTCGGCCGGCACTTCCCCGCGATGAGCCTGGTCGTGGTCGCCGCGCTGATCGAAACCGGCGCGTTGCTGGAGATCGAGGCGACGGCGGTTCTCGGCACTGGCACCGGAGCAACGCCGAGCTGACGTTCCGACAGGCGGGTTGAGGTCCTCCATCCGCCCCTCGTCGCCCCGTACCGGCCGAGACAATGCCCGCGGCGCCGCGGACGGCAGCGCGCGGGACGTGCGCCGACAAATGCCGAAGCGCAATGAAGTCGCTTCGACGTGCTCAGGCGCGCGGGGACCGGCATGCACCCCCGGCATCCGCGCGGCGCCGCGTTCCCCTCCGAGTGGCAGGCGCGAGGGCGCGGCCGGTTTCTTTCTCTTGACCAGACGCGGGTGGATGTTCGAGGCTGGCAGGCAGGACGCAAGGGTCATGCGGCGCCGCTGTTCAGGGCACCGGCAGGCCGGCGGGCCAGGGGCAATCGGGGAGAATCGGCAATGCGGGCATTCACAGTCATCGGACCGTCGCAATCGGGAAAGTCGTCGCTGGTGGACGCGCTGGCGGGACTCGAGGGCGGGCGGCCGACCACGCTTGCGCTGATGGGCGAGGCCCGGCTGTCCACCTTCGACTTCATGGGCGAGCCCTGGGCCGCCTTCGACATTCCCGGCGGGCTCGACAACCTGGCGATGGTCGGCCCGGCGCTGGCGGCCAGCGATGCCGCGGTGCTGTGCATCCCGCCCGAAACCGATGCCGCCGTACTCAGCGCCCCCTATCTGCGCATCCTCGAGGATTCCGGGATTCCGACCTTCGTCTTCGTCAACCGCATCGATGCCGCGACCGACCGGATCAGCGAGGTGATCTCGGCCCATCAGCACTATTGCGGCCACGGCATCGTCCTGCGCCAGGTGCCGATCCGCGAGGGCGGCCAGATCGTCGGCGCCGTCGACCTGATCTCGGAACGCGCCTGGGAATATCACGACGGCGCCCGCTCGACGCTGATCGAGTTGCCCAAGGACCTGGCCCAGCGCGAGCAGCAGGCGCGGGCCGATCTGCTCGAATCGCTGGCCGATTTCGACGACGCGCTGCTCGAGCAGATCATCGAGGACCACCAGCCGGTGACCGACGAGGTTTACGGCGTGGCCACCCGCGCGCTGCAGCATCACGACCTGGTGCCGGCGCTGCTGGGCTCGGCCTCGCATGGCAACGGCATCCTGCGGCTGATGAAATCGCTGCGCCACGAGGTGCCGAAGGTCGAGGCGCTGCACAACCTGCCGCAGGGGGCCGAGCCGATCCTGGCGGTGGCGAGCCTCGCCGACAACGTCAAGCACGTCGGCAAGACGGTGCTCTTGCGGGCGGTGGCGGAGGGCGTCGCCTCGGGGGCGCATCTGGGCGGCAAGTCCGTCGGCGCGCTGACCGAGATCGACGGGCGCACCCAGATCAAGTCGCTGGCGCCCGGCGCCTTCGCGCTCTCGGTCAAGAGCGACCATCTGCCCCCCGCCGCCTATCTCGGCGCCGAGACCGCTGCGCCGCTGCCCGAGTGGGCGCGCGCGCATCCGCCCAGCATCCGCCGCATCGTCGAGCCGGTGCACGAGCGCGACGAGAACAAGCTGTCGACCGCGCTCGGCAAGCTGGCCGAGATCGACCCCGGCCTGACCGTCGGGCAGGACGAGACCACCGGCCAGCCGGTGGTCGGGGTGCAGGGGCCGCTGCATCTGCGCCGGATCGTCGACAAGCTGCACGAGGGGTTCGGGATCGAGGTCGACTGTGCCCCGGTGCCGACGGCGCTGCGCGAGACCATCCGCAAGCGGATCGAGAAGCATCACCGCCACCGCAAACAATCGGGCGGCGCCGGTCAGTTCGCCGACGTGGTGATCGAGGTCGCGCCGCAGTCGCTCGACCGCGGCTTTTCCTTCTCCGACACCGTCAAGGGTGGCGCGGTGCCGCGCAACTACATCCCCTCGGTCGAGGCCGGGGCGCGCGACGCCCTCGCCGCCGGTCCCGCCGGCTATCCGGTGGTGGACCTGGCGGTGGTGCTGAAGGACGGCAAGTCGCATTCCGTGGACAGCTCCGACTTCGCCTTCCGGACCGCGGGCAAGAACGCGGTCAAGGAGGCACTGGAAGAGGCGGGCACCCATGTCCTGCAGCCCATCGTGCAGGTGCGCATCGACGTGCCCTCCAGCCTCTCCGGCGGGCTGGTGCCGCTCTTCAGCGGGCTGAAGGGGCAGGTGCTGGGCTTCGAGGCCCATCCCGACGCCACCGGCTGGGACGTGTTCCGCGCCCTGCTGCCGATGGCCTCGGAAGAGGAGTTTGCCCGCGCCCTGGGCAGCGCGACCCGCGGCACCGCCTGGTTCTCGACCGAGCTCGACCACTACGAGAAGACCGACGCCCCGGTCGGCGTCTCGGCCTGAGCCATTGGCGCCGGCTCAGGAGCCGAGGCAGGCGGCGAAGGCCTCGGCCATCTGCCAGAGCAGCGCCGGGTAGAGATCCGGCCCGGGCGTCAGCATGCTGCCCATCGGGTCCAGTTCGGCCACGGTGAGGCCGCCATTGCCGGTCAGGGCGCGCAGCCGGCGGTCATCGAATTGCGGTTCGCGGAAGGCGCAGCGCACGCCGCGCTCTTGCATCTCGCGCTGCAGATCGGCGAGCCGCGCCGGACCGGGATCCGTGGCGTCTCCCAGGGCGACGGACCCCGCGAAGCTCAGCCCGAAGCGGGTCTCGAAGTACTGATAGGCATCGTGGAAAGTGACGAAGGGCACCGCGGCCAAGGGCGCAAGCCGTGCGGCGATCCGCGCCTCCAGCGCCTCCAGCTCGGCGATGCCCTCGGCGGCATTGGCGCGATAGCCGGCGGCGTTTTCGGGATCGGCGGCCGCGAGGCGTTCGGCGATCAGTGCCAGCCAATGCCTCGCGTTTTCGGGATCGAGCCAGGCATGGGGATCGGTGCCGCCGGCGTCAACGCCATGATCG
>JAGRMU010000568.1:1938-2089 GCA_020441165.1 Sedimentitalea sp. | reverse complement strand
ATGATCGCCATGATCGCCATGATCGTGATCCGGCCCGCCGCGATAGGCCAGCACCTGCGTCTTCGGCGCGTCGAGCAGGGTCAGCACCTCGGCTCCGGAGGCCAGATTGCGCAGCGGCTTTTCCATCCAGGGGGTCAGGTCGGGGCCGATC
>JAGRMU010000568.1:0-1691 GCA_020441165.1 Sedimentitalea sp. | reverse complement strand
CGAAACGACAGGGATTGCCCCCAGGTTGGGCGACAGATATGATATGTTATAACATTGCATTTCCGCCCGCCAGCCCTTCGATCCCCGGATCCGCCCATGTCTGCCATCGGCTTCGATGCCCACAACCACGCGCGCTGCATCGCCGACGCCCTGCGCGCAGCGGACGGTCTTTGCGCGGATCGCGGGCTGCAATTCACCGCGGTCCGGCGCCGGGTGCTGGAGATCCTGCTGGAGCGGCACCGCGCCCTCGGGGCCTATGACATCCTCGAGGTGCTGGCCGCCGAAGGATTGGGGGCCCAGCCCCCGGTCGCCTATCGCGCCCTCGATTTCCTGGTTCAGAACGGGCTGGCGCACCGGATCGAGCGGCTGAACGCCTATGCCGCCTGCGCGCATCTGGGCCAGGCGCATGTGCCGGCCTTCCTGATCTGCCGCGCCTGCAACACCGTGGCCGAGGCGGAGACCGAGCTGACCCGGGGCCGGCTCGCCACCATCGCCGATGCTGCCGGCTTTGCCATCGAGCGCGTGGCAATCGAGGCCGAGGGCCTCTGCCCCGCCTGCGCCGGGGCCGGGGCATGAGCGCCCCGCTGATCCGGGTGCGCGACTTCTCGGTCCGGCTGGGCGGGCAGACCGTGCTGCAGGATGTGAACCTCGAGATCGCGCCGGGCGAGATCGTCACCATCGTCGGCCCCAACGGGTCGGGCAAGTCGACGCTGCTGCGCGCGCTGATCGGCGCGGTGGCGCCGGCGACCGGGCGGGTCGAGCGGTCAGCGAAGCTGCGCATCGGCTACGTGCCGCAGAAGCTGGCGATCGACGCGGCCCTGCCCATGACCGTGCGGCGCTTCCTGTCGCTGCCCCGGCGGGTGTCCGACCCCGTGGCGGCGGCGGCGCTGGTGAAGGCCGGCGTGCCCGGTCTCGGGCAGAGCCAGATGAGCGACCTCTCCGGCGGCCAGTTCCAGCGGGTGCTTCTGGCGCGGGCGCTGCTGGCCGAGCCGCAGCTGCTGCTGCTCGACGAGGCCACGCAGGGCCTCGACCAGCCGGGCGCCGCCGCCTTCTACCGGCAGATCGAGGAGGTGCGGCGCGATTTCGGCTGCGCCATCGTGATGGTCAGCCACGATCTGCACGTGGTGATGGCCGCCTCGGACCGGGTGCTCTGCCTGAACGGGCATATCTGCTGCGAGGGCACCCCCGAACTGGTCGCCAGCGCCCCCGAGTACCGCGCCCTCTTCGGCACCGGAACCCATGGCGCGCTGGCGCTCTACCGGCACGAGCACAGCCATTCCCACGACGCGCACGGGGGCCCCGATGCTGGATGATTTCCTGGTGCGCGCGGCGCTGGCGGGGCTCGGCGTGGCGCTGGCCGCGGGTCCGCTGGGGTGTTTCGTGGTCTGGCGGCGGATGGCCTATTTCGGCGAGGCCACCGCCCATGCCGCGATCCTCGGCGTCGCCCTGGCGCTGGCGCTGGCGCTGCCGATCCTGCCCTCGGTGCTGGTCGCCGCCCTGGCGATGGCCAGCGCGGTCTCGGCGCTCACCGGGCGCGGCTATGCGATGGACACGGTGCTGGGAGTCATGGCCCATACCGCGCTGGCCGCCGGGCTGGTGGCGGTGGCGCTGCTGGCCGATGTCCGGCTCGACCTGATGGCCTTTCTCTTCGGCGACATCCTCGCCGTCGGCAAGGCCGACCTGGCGGTGAT
>JAGRMU010000120.1 GCA_020441165.1 Sedimentitalea sp. | reverse complement strand
TAGAGCAGGTGCAGGATCGCGTGCTCGATGCCGCCGATATACTGGTCCACGTTCATCCAGTAGGCCGCGTCCTCGGCCACGGTCGGGGTCTCCGCATGGGGCGCGGTGAAGCGGGCGTAGTACCACGAGCTGTCCACGAACGTGTCCATGGTGTCGGTCTCGCGCCGCGCCGGTGCGCCGCAGGAGGGGCAGGGGGCATCGCGCCAGGTCGGGTGCCGGTCGAGCGGGTTGCCGGGCAGATCGAAGCTGACGTCGTCGGGCAGCCGGATCGGCAGGTTCGCCTTCGATTCGGGCACCACGCCGCAGGCCTCGCAATGCACCACCGGGATCGGGCAGCCCCAGTAGCGTTGCCGCGAGAGGCCCCAGTCGCGCAGCCGGTATTGCGTGCGCCCCTTGCCCAGCCCGCGCTTTTCGGCCCAGTCGATGGTGACGTCGATCGCCTCCTGCCCGGTGGCGTGGATCAGCCCGGCGGGATGGTCGATCCAGCGCACCTTGTCGGTCTTGGGCGGCACGAAGGCGACAAGGCCGACACGGGTGTCGTCGTCGAGGGCCACGAAGGTGTCGATCACCTCCAGATCGTATTTGCGGGCGAAATCGAGGTCGCGCTGGTCATGGGCCGGGCAGCCGAAAATGGCGCCGGTGCCGTACTCCATCAGCACGAAATTCGCCACCCAGACCGGCAGTGTCCGCTCGGGATCGAGCGGATCGCGCACCTTCAGCCCGGTGTCGTAGCCGCGCTTCTCGGCCTTTTCCAGCTCGGCCTCCGATGTGCCCATCCGCCGGCACTTGGCGTTGAACGCGGCCAGGTCGGGATCGTCCGCCTCCAGCGCCCGCGACAGCGGGTGATCGGTCGAGATCGCCATGAAGCTGGCCCCGGCCAGGGTGTCGGGGCGGGTGGTGTAGACCTCGATCCCGTCATGGCCGTGGCACGGCGTGGTCAGATGGAAGGTCATCTGCAGCCCGCGCGACTTGCCGATCCAGTTCTCCTGCATCAGCCGCACCTTGGCGGGCCAGTTGTCGAGCCCGTCCAGCGCCGCCAGCAGCTCCTCGGCCATGTCGCTGATCCGGAAGAACCATTGCGTCAGCTCGCGCCGTTCCACCTCGGCGCCCGAGCGCCAGCCCTTGCCGTCGATCACCTGCTCGTTGGCCAGCACGGTCATGTCGACGGGATCCCAGTTGACCACCGCGTTCTTGCGATAGACGAGGCCGGCCTTCAGCATGTCGAGGAACAGCGCCTGCTGCTGGCCGTAATATTCCGGATCGCAGGTGGCGAATTCGCGCGACCAGTCGATGGAAAGGCCCAACGGCTTCATCTGGGCGCGCATGTCGGCGATGTTGTCGTAGGTCCAGGTCTTGGGATGCCCGCCGATCGCCATCGCGGCGTTCTCGGCCGGCATCCCGAAGGCGTCCCAGCCCATCGGGTGCAGCACGTTGTGCCCGGTGGCCATCTTGAAGCGCGCGATCACGTCGCCCATCGTGTAGTTGCGCACATGGCCCATGTGGATGCGCCCCGACGGGTAGGGAAACATCTCGAGCACGTAATATTTCGGCCGCGCCGCATCGCGCCGCGCGGCGAAGACCCCCGCCTTGTCCCAGGCCTGCTGCCATCTGGCTTCGATCTCGGCGGCGGAATAGCGCGACATGGGGACGGTCCTTGCATGTGAACGGGCCGGGCCAGGGACCGGCGGCGCAGTGATAGAGCGGATCGGGCAGGGATTCTAGAGTTTGTCGTCGCCGATGCGCATCTGCCGGGCGCGCGAGAGGATGGCGTCCTCGACGGCGCGGGCGGTGGCGGCGCTGGCCGGCCCGTTGCGGGTCTGCAGCGACAGGTTCAGCGACCGCGCATCCAGCGCCGGGTCGTCGATATGGACGGTGGCGCGATAGGCGCGCCCGCCGCCCGGCGGGGTGCCATAGCCGGTGACGATGATGCCGGTGAAGGGATCGACCGACTCGATGGGCAGGAAGTTCAGCACATCCAGCGAGGCGGCCCAGAGATAGCGGTTCACATAGACGGTCTGGTCGGTCTTGTTGGGACCGAACACGTCCCAGATCGACGAGCGGTCGTAATTGGTCGGGGCGCTCTCGCGGTTGTTGGACACGAACCCGCCCGGCGGCGACTCGCCGGGAATTGCCGCGCCCTGCTCGGCAGTCCGGTTGCCACAGGCGGCCAGCCCGCCGCAGAGCGCGAGAATCAGGGTCAGCCGCACAGGCCGGGAGAGGTTCATCGTGACATTCCGATCCGGTTCCTGGGAAACGTCCTACCCAAGCGGGGTCAACGGGGCAAGAGCTTAGTGCCGGCGCGGCCCCGCACGGCGCGCATCCCCGGTTGCCAGGGCCATGCAGGCCACGCTGCGGGGGCCCGATGGGGTGGATCGGCGGGCGACGAAAAGGACTGTGGCAAAGCTGCACCATCCGGGACGACATTGCAGGCCACGGCGCCGGAGGCCTTGCCAAAACGGGGCAGAAAGAGCGAAACCCCTTGCCATACCCACACCGGATTCCCCGGTTGGGCGTATGACTTGAAAACCGAGGGAAAAACTATGAAAAAGGTTCTCTTCGCAACGACTGCGCTTGTCGCCCTGGGCAGCATGGCATCCGCAGACGTTCGCCTGAGCGGTTATGGCCGCTTCGGTCTGGACTATAACGACTCCTATTCTGACGCTCCGGTTCAGAACGGCACCAACATCCCGGCGCAGGATCTGCCCGAGACCTCCATCACCAGCCGTCTGCGTCTGCAGGTGGACATGACCACCGAAACCGACGGTGGCGTGGTCTTCGGTGCGCGCTTCCGCGCCCAGGCCGAGAGCCGCGACAACCGCGCCGCGTCCGGCCCGATCACCCTGGTCGACGAGAACAACGACGGTCTGTTCCAGCAGCGTGAAATCCAGGCCGGCGGTGGCGCTGCCTTCAACGGCGCGCGCTTCTACGCAACCTACGGTGGCTTCACCCTGGGTGTCGGCAACATCATCGGCGCCTACGAGAACATGCCCGGCCTCTATCTCGAGACCCGTTCGGCTGGCGTCGGCATCGACGGTGCAGGCTTCAACAGCCTCGTCGGCAACGTGAACGGCGAGTACTTCAACTGGGATGCCTACTCCTCGGCCGGCTTCGGCGCCAACGGCGTGGAAGTTCTCTACACCGCCGGCGGCTTCACCGGTCACATCTCCTACTCGCAGACCAACGATCTGTATCTGCGCGACGCAAACGCGCCGATCGGTGAGGCAATCACCAGCGCCGACATCGTCGAAGGCCGTGACCGCACCGCAATCATGCTGACCTACACCTGGAACGACTGGACCGGCTCGATCGCCTACCAGGACTCCAGCATGGAGTTCGAGGACAAGCTGGCCGTGGCCGTTTCCGGCGACATCGGGCCGGTCGGCGTCCGCCTGGCCTATGGCGACAACGACGGCATCGACAAGTGGGGCCTCTACGGCAACTTCGATATCGGCGCTGCCGGCAACATGGTCCTCTTCGTGACCGACGAAGGTGAAGTCGACGCAGCCGACGTCGCCAACGGTCGCGGCGATGCCAACAGCGAAGGCATGAACTGGGGTATCAACTACTCCTATGACCTCGGCGGCGGCGTCTCCTTCGAGTCCGGCCTGATCTATCAGGACTTCGACAACAAGGACAGCGTCACCCAGGCCCAGGCCGGCGTGTACTTCAGCTTCTGAGCTGAACGCTTCTCAAGACGCGAAATCGGGCGGGCCTTCGGGTCCGCCCTTTTCTTTTTGCCGGTCCGGTGCTTGTCTGGCCCGGCATTCAAACCACGAGGCCGCCATGTCGCTGCAGGAGATCACCGCCCGAATCGAGGCCGCCGAGGAGAAGGCCGGGCGCGCCCGCGGCTCGACCTGCCTGATCGCCGTCTCCAAGGTGCAGCCCGAGGCGCGGATCCTGGCGGTTCTGGAAGCGGGTCACCGGGTGTTCGGCGAGAACCGGGTGCAGGAGGCCCTGGGCAAGTGGCCCGGCTTTCGCGAGCGCTTTGACGGGATCGAGTTGCACCTGATCGGTCCGTTGCAGACCAACAAGGCCCGGCAGGCGGTCGAGCTTTGCCAGGCGATCCATTCGGTGGACCGGCCCAAGCTGGCCAAGTCCCTGGCGCGCCTCGCGCAGGAGCGCGGCGCCTGTCCCGAGCTCTTCATCCAGGTCAATACCGGGGAAGAGCCGCAAAAGGCGGGGATCCTGCCAACCGAGGCCGACGGTTTTGTCGCCGATTGCCGGGCCATGGACCTGCCGCTGCGCGGGCTGATGTGCATCCCGCCGGTCGAGGAGGAGCCCAGCCTGCATTTCGCGCTGCTGGCCAAGATCGCCGAGCGCAATGGCCTCACCGGGCTGTCGATGGGGATGAGCGGCGATTTCGAGACCGCCATCGCCTTCGGCGCGACCCATGTCCGCATCGGCTCGGCGATCTTCGGCGACCGGGTCGCGGCGGGCTGAGCCGCGCGTCAGGCCACGATCAGCCCGGCGCCGGGGGCGATGCGCGCGGCGATCCAGCGCAGGTGATCGGTGCGCAGGGCGATGCAGCCCTCGGTCGGGTATCCCGGCCGGCGCCAGCGATGCAGGAAGATCGCCGAGCCGCGCCCGGGCACCGCATCCGGCCAGTTCCAGTCGGTGAGCAGCACCAGGTCGTAGAGCGGATCGGCCCGGCGCATCCGCTCGTGGCCGAACCCGTGCGGCGCGCGCACCAGCGTGTTGTAGGCGGGATCGCGCAGATCGTCGGACCACAGATCGCCGGGGCGGATCGGCCGCGCCCAGGGGGCGGGCGGCGCCATCCGGTCGGGCCGGTAGAGCATCCCGACGATTCGGTGGCGGCCGGCAGGCGTGGCGCCGTCGCCCTCGCGCTTGTCCGCGCGCACCCCGCCGCGCCCGAGGGTGCAGGGAAAGACTCGCCCGCAAAAGCGCAGCCCGCGCGGGGTCAGCACCAGGTCGTGCGGTGTCACAAAAGATGCCCGGACTTGGCGGCCTTGGTCGCCAGGTAGGCGCGGTTGTGATCGGACTGGCCGACCCGCAGCGGCACCCGTTCGGCCACCTGCACGCCGGTCTTTTCCATCATCGCGATCTTCGCCGGGTTGTTGGTCAGAAGCCGCACCGCCCCGAAGCCGAGCGCGCGCAGCATGTCGGCGCCGAGGCGGAAATCGCGCTCGTCATCCTCGAAGCCGAGCCGGTGATTGGCCTCGACCGTGTCGAAACCCTGATCCTGGAGGCTGTAGGCGCGCATCTTGTTGGCCAGGCCAATGCCGCGCCCCTCCTGGTTGAGATAGAGCAGCACCCCGGCCCCCTCCGCACCCATCTGCGCCAGCGCGCCGCGCAGCTGGGGGCCGCAATCGCATTTCAGGCTGCCCAGCA
>JAGRMU010000119.1 GCA_020441165.1 Sedimentitalea sp. | reverse complement strand
GGGCGGCACCGGTGCGCGGGTGCTGCCGGTGCCGATGATGAACATCATCAACGGCGGTGAGCATGCCGACCACCCCATCGCCATCCAGGAATTCATGATCATGCCGGTCAGCGCGCCCAGCCTGCGCGAGGCGGTGCGGATGGGGGCCGAGGTCTTCCACACCCTGAAGACGGAGCTCTCCGCCGCCGGTCTCAGCACCGGGATCGGCGACGAGGGCGGCTTCGCGCCCAACCTCAGCTCCACGCGCGACGCGCTTGATTTCGTTCTCAAATCCATCGAGAAGGCCGGCTATCAGCCGGGCGAGGACATCTACCTGGCCCTCGATTGCGCCGCCACCGAATACTACCGTGACGGCGCCTATCACCTCTCCGGCGAGGGCAAGCGGCTGACCCCGGACGAGAACGTCGCCTATCTTTCGGCGCTGGCGCGGGACTATCCGATCCTCTCGATCGAGGACGGCATGTCCGAGGACGACTGGGACGGCTGGAAGGCGCTGACCGAGGCTCTTGGGGACAAGGTGCAGCTGGTCGGAGACGATCTTTTCGTCACCAACCCCGCGCGCCTCTCGGACGGGATCGCCCGCGGCTGCGCCAATGCGATGCTGGTCAAGGTCAACCAGATCGGCAGCCTCACCGAGACCCTGCGCGCCGTCGAGATGGCCCATCGCGCCGGCTATGCCAACGTGATGAGCCACCGCTCGGGCGAGACCGAGGACGCCACCATCGCCGATCTCGCCGTGGCCACCAATTGCGGCCAGATCAAGACCGGCAGCCTCGCGCGCTCGGACCGGCTGGCCAAGTACAACCAGCTGATCCGCATCGAGGAGTCGCTGGGCGACGTGGCCGAATACGCGGGACGCGCGATCCTGAGGGGCTGAGCCTCGGCGCGGGCGGTGCGCGGTTCCGGACTCACCACTGCTTGTGTCTCCCCGGGGCGCCAGCCCCGGATCGCGCCCGGCCCACTCCGTACCGCTCGGGGCGAAAGCCTTCAGCGCGATGCGATCATGACGGAATCTCGTCCGCGAGCAAATACAGGCACTTCGGCCGCACGGGACGGGCGGAACAGAGCGAGTTGCCGGCGGCGATGCCTGGCCCGTGGGCGCGATTCGACCCCAGAGCAAGAAGCATCTTGCCGGAACCGCTTAGCAAATGCGCAGAGGATCGCGCCCGGCCCGAGGGTGGGCGCAATCGCGCCCGCCCTGGGAAGCGGGTCGGGCGCGATCCGGGGCTGGCGCCCCGGAGAGAGCTGCAACGTGGTGGGTCTGAAACGCCGCGCGATCCTACGGGCAGGGCGCCTCGAAATAGGTGCCGTCGCCGCGCGCGAAGGCGCAGGTGCCGGTCTGGGTGTTCTGCGCCACCATCGTGCCCGCCGAGGCCCCGGCCAGCGCGGCGATCACCCGCCAGTTGTCGTTGGCATTGAGCGCGTCGGCGGCGATCAGCCCGGCGGCGGCGCCGCCCGTCGCCCCGGCCACGGTGCGCTGCGCCGGGGTCATCGTGTCACACCCCGCCACCAGCAATGTCCCGGCGCCTGCCAGTGCGATGATCCATCTTTTCATGCTCGTTCCTCCTGTCGTCCCGTTTGGCCTTGATCCGGTGCGCAGGACGCGCACCGCCCGCCGGGCCGTCCCCGGCGGATGCGCGCAGGATCGGGCCAATCGCGTCCGTCCACAAGGACCCAGATCAACATCGCCCATGAATCGGGATCGCTCGGCGAAACTTCGCGAAAGTGTCCCTCAGAGGCGCCGCGACATCAGCATGTAGCGCTCGCGCGCCTCGAACCCGGCGCGGGCATAGAGCTTGCGGGCCGACGCGTTCTCGCGGTCCACTTCCAGGTGCAGCGCCTTCACCCCGGCCCGGGCCAGCGCGCGGGGCAGCGAGATCAGCGCCTCCGAGGCGATGCCCCGGTTGCGCACCGCGCGGCGCAGGTAGATCTCGTCGATGATCGCGTCGAGCCCGCCGAACTCCACCGACCATCCGAAGGTGACGATGACATAGCCGATTGGCGCGCGGGCCGGGCCGATCAGGTAGGCGGCACCGTGCGGGATCCCCTCCACCAGCGGCGCCAGGGCGGCGCGGCGGGTCGCGTCGGATCCCGGCAGACCCTCCTCGGCGTGGAAATCGGCGACCAGCGCGGCCAGCCTGTCCAGATCCTCCGGGCCGGCGAGATGCAGCGCGGCGCTCATCGCCGCGCACCTGCGGCGCGCACGGGCGCAATGCGGCACCGACGCGATACCGACGCAATACCGACGTGATACCGACGTTCCGAATCGGCCCTTTTCCGGCGCCCCGCCCTCACAGCCGCGCCAGCCGTTCGATGAGCAGGGCAAAGAACCCGTCGGCGTCCAGATCGCCCATGAAGGTCGCGTTGGGCGCGCGGTCGGTCACCCCCCACCAGTCAGCGACGGTCATCCCCAGGGTCAGCGGCGAGGTGGTCTCGATCTCGACATTGACCAGCCGTCCGGCAAAGAGATCGGGCCGGATCAGCCAGGCGATCACGCAAGGATCGTGCAGCGGCGCGCCCTCGCTGCCGTATTTCGCCTTGTCGAACCGCTCGAAGAAATCGGTCATCTCCGCCACCGCGACGCCGACCGGCGTGCCGAGCGCGCGGAAGGCCGCGTTGCGCTCGGGCGTGACCAGCGCCTTGTGAGTCACGTCGAGCGGCATCACCGTGATCTGAGCGCCTGATCTGAACACGATATCAGCAGCTTCCGGATCGACGTGAATGTTGAACTCGGCCGCCGGGGTGATGTTGCCCACCTCGAAATAGGCGCCGCCCATCAGCACGATCCGCCGCACCCGCGCGGCTATCTCGGGGGCGCGGACAAAGGCGCTGGCGATGTTGGTGAGCGGCCCCAGCGCGCAGAGCGTGACGCTGTCCGGTGCCTGCGTGCGCAGGCTCTGGACGATGAAATCGACCCCGTGCCCCTCGGAGAGCGGCATGGTCGGCTCGGGCAGGACCGGCCCGTCGAGCCCGGTCTTGCCATGCACATGCTCGGCGGTGATCAGCGCCCGTTTCAGCGGCGCCTCGCAACCGGCGAAAACCGGGATGTCGCGCCGCCCGGCCAGTTCGCACACCATGCGTGCATTGCGCGCGGTCAGCGCCAGCGGCACGTTGCCAGCCACGGCGGTGATGCCCAGCACCTCGATCTCCTCGGGGCTGGCCAGGGCCAGCAGGATGGCCACCGCGTCGTCCTGGCCGGGATCGGTGTCGATGATGATCTTGCGGGGAGTCATGCGGGCGGCCTGTTCTCGCGCCGCTTGCAG
>JAGRMU010000118.1:1188-1490 GCA_020441165.1 Sedimentitalea sp. | reverse complement strand
TTCGACGGCACGGTCGAGTTCCGCGAGCGCTTCGGCACCCCCGGCACGGTCGAATGGGCGATCAACTGGACTCCGGCGCGCGACGTCATCATCCAGTCCTACCGCAACACCATGCCCACGCCGGAGGGCGGCACCCACGAGGCCGGGTTCTGGGCCGCGATCCTCAAGGGCATCCGCGCCTATGGCGAGCTGGCCGGCAACCGCAAGGCCGCGCAGATCACCCGCGAGGACCTGCTGACGGGCGGCTGCGCGCTGGTCTCGTGCTTCATCCGCGAGCCGGAATTCGTCGGCCAGACCAAGGA
>JAGRMU010000118.1:0-1127 GCA_020441165.1 Sedimentitalea sp. | reverse complement strand
TTCGACAACTGGCTGGCGGCGGACACCAAATCGGCCGGCGCGATCCTCGATTTCCTGGTGCTGCGCGCCGAGGAACGCCTGCGCCGGCGCCAGGAAAAGGAAACCGCCCGCAAGTCCGCCACCAAGCGGCTGCGCCTGCCCGGCAAGCTGGTCGACTGTTCGAGCGCCACCCGCGAGGGCACCGAGCTCTTTATCGTCGAGGGCGACTCGGCGGGCGGCAGCGCCAAGATGGCCCGCGACCGCAAGACCCAGGCGCTGCTGCCCCTGCGCGGCAAGATCCTCAACGTGCTGGGCGCGGCCTCGTCCAAGCTGGGCAGCAATGCCGAGATCAGCGACCTGACCCAGGCGCTCGGCACCGGGCTGGGGAGCCGTTTCAAGCTCGACGACCTGCGCTACGACAAGGTCATCATCATGACCGACGCGGATGTGGACGGGGCGCATATCGCCTCGCTGCTGATGACCTTCTTCTTCACCCAGATGCGCCCGATGATCGACGCCGGCCACCTCTACCTCGCCTGCCCGCCGCTCTTCCGGCTGACCCAGGGGGCGCGGCGGGTCTATTGCCTCGACGAGGCCGAGAAGGCGGCGCTGCTCGAGAAGGGCCTCGGCGGCAAGGGCAAGATCGACGTCTCCCGCTTCAAGGGCCTCGGCGAGATGGACGCCAAGGACCTGAAGGAGACCACCATGGACCCCGCCTCGCGCAAGCTGATCCGGGTGACCATCGACGAGGACGAACCCGGCGAGACCGGCGATCTGGTCGAGCGGCTGATGGGCAAGAAACCCGAGCTGCGCTTCCAGTACATCCAGGAGAACGCGCGGTTTGTTGAGGAGTTGGATGTTTGAAGTGGAAAAGATTTGGACAACCTTTTCAAATTAGAGACTGCGCTTCTTCGGTCAATACCCCTAGTAACCTCTCTAGCCTTCGTTCTCGCTTTCCTTTATGAGCTTGGTTACTGTTGGCAATTACGAATTCCAATGAAGGACGCCCTCGATATCGCCGACTTGGCGAAGACAAGCGTTTTCATCATCCCCTTTGTTAGCCTTTTTACGGTGATTGGTGTTATAGCTAGAGTATCGGATGGAGTAACGGACCGAGGCTTCAATGAAAATGAATTCCTGTCTAAAGG
>JAGRMU010000567.1 GCA_020441165.1 Sedimentitalea sp. | reverse complement strand
TTCCGGGGCGCCAGCCCGGGACTGCCCAAGGCCCGACCGCAAGGCAAGGCGCGATTCGCGGCGCCGGGGCCGGATCGCGTTTCCCAGACCCTATCGCGCCTCGGTATCGCGAGTTGCACGACTCGGCGATAGGACGAACCCGCCCTTTCCTCTTGCCAAAAATACTCCCGCCGGAGGCGGCGCGCGATGAGGACCATCGGCATCCTTGGCGGGATGGGCCCCGAGGCGACGATCCTGCTGATGCAGCGGGTGCTGGTGGCGGTTCCGGCGACGGACGATGCCGATCACGTCCCGCTGATCGTGCACCAGAATCCACAAGTGCCCAGCCGGATCGCGGCGCTCATCGACGGGGGCGGGGCCGATCCCGCGCCGGTGCTGGCCCGGATGGCGCGCGATCTGCAGGCGGCGGGGGCGGCGGCGCTGGCGATGCCCTGCAACACCGCCCATGTCTATGCCGCGGCGATCACCGCTGCCTGCGACCTGCCGCTTCTGAACATGCTGGAGCTCACCGCCGCGCATCTGGCGGCGCGCGGCGCACGGCGGATCGGCCTGCTGGCCTCGCCCGCGATCCGGGTGACCGGCGTCTTCGATCCGGCCTTCGCGGCGCGCGGGCTGCAGGCGATCTATCCGCGCGACGATGCGCCGATCCTGTCGGTGATCCGGGCGGTGAAGTCCGGTCGGTCCCCGGACCCGGCTCCGCTGCGGGACGAGGCGCAGGCTCTGGTCGGCGGCGGGTGCGATCACCTGCTGGTGGCCTGCACCGAACTGTCGCTGCTGACCGGGGCCTTGCCCGGCGCGATTCCCTGGACCGATAGCCTCGATTGCCTCGTTGCCGGTATCGTCGCGGAAGCGCAACGCGAGTGGTGAGGCAGCGTTGTGGCGGGCATTGCTGAAAGGCCGCGCGCGCTCAGTTGGTGCAGGTAGCCGCGGCCTGCTTGCCGAACGCCTTGTAGCGCAGCCAGAGCGCCTCGTCCCTCGCCCTGTCAGACTGGCGGATTTCCTGCGCCATGTGCGGGTCCTTGAAGAACTTCGCGGCCTTGCGCTGCTCTGAACGGCTGAGGTTTATGTTGGCCACGGCCTGGATGCACTGGCACATCTGCA
>JAGRMU010000566.1 GCA_020441165.1 Sedimentitalea sp. | reverse complement strand
GGGCCATGTACAAGCAGATCGGCGGGCCCGAAGGCGAAACCCGGGCGCTGCGGCGCTTCAAGGTCACCGATGTCGCCAAGCCGCCCTATTTCATCCCCGAGACCACTACCCTCGACGACCAGATGCGCCAGTTCCTGCGCCGGCGCACCCATTTCGCGCTGGTGGTGGACGAATACGGCTCGCTGCAGGGGCTGATCACCCTGGAGGACATCCTCGAGGAAATCGTCGGCGAGATCACCGACGAGTTCGACCCCGATGCCGAGCATCCGATCAAGCCCGGCGAGGACGGGCAGTACGTGGTGGACGGTGCGGTGACCATCCGCGATCTCAACCGCTCGACCGACTGGTCGCTGCCCGACGACGAGGCCAATACCGTCGCCGGGCTGGTGATCCACGAGGCGCAGATGATCCCCACCGTGGGGCAGGTCTTCTCGTTCCACGGGTTTCGGTTCGAGGTGATCGCGCGCGAGGGCAACCGGGTGACGCGGCTGAAGATCCGGCCGCTTTAGGGCCGGGTTGGCTGGAGGACTTCGACATCAGAAAATGCGTTGGCGCGAAGGGCGATGTTGCGCCGTTGAAGCCTCGCGCCGATGCGGCGGAGAGGTGCAACGATACGGGTCGCGGTGGGGGCCAGCCCCCACACCCCCGGAGTAATTCTCCGAAGATGAAGGGAGGGGCGACGGCGGTCAGGCGCGCAGGCGGGTGCCTTTCGGATCGAAGGGCGGCTCGGCCAGGATGGTGGCGCGGTGCGGGCGGCCGAGCACCATCACCTCGACCGCGTCGCCCGGGTCCGCGCCGGTGACGAAGCCGAGGGCGAGCGACTGGCCGACCGAAGCGCCGTAGGCGCCCGAGGTCACCCGGCCGATGCCCTTGCCGTTCCGGAAGATCGGCTCGCCGCCGCTGGCGTCGGCGTTCGAGGCATTCGTGTCCTGCGGATCCAGTGCCAGCAGCACGAGCCGCTCCCGCGCCGGTCTGGCGAGGGCTTCAGCCGCGGCGGACCGGTTGAGGAAGGGCTTGTCCATCTTGCAAAGGCGCGCCATCCCGACCTCCTGCGGCCAGGACTCGGGGCTATATTCGCGCGACCACGCGCCATAGCCCTTCTCAATCCGGAGCGCCATCAGCGCCCGGCTGCCGACCGGGCCGGCGCCGCGTGCCCGCCCCGCCTCGATCAGCGCGGAATAGAGCCGCATCTGGTCGGCGCTGTCGCAGTGCAGCTCCCAGCCCAGATCGCCGGTGAAGGACACTCTCAGGGCGAGACACTCGACCCCGGCGAGGGTGATCCGCGCCGAGGCCATGAAGGGAAAGTCCGCCGTCGCCAGCGAGGCGTCGGTGAGCGATTGCAGCAGGGCGCGGCTTTCGGGACCCGCGACGTTGACGCCGCAAAGCGCCTCGGTGCGGCTTTCGAAGGTGGTGCCCTCGGGCAGCGGCACCTCGTTGAAGAAGCGCCGGTGATAGCGCTCGGCCAGGCCCGAGCCGATCATCCAGAATTCGTCTTCGGCGAGGCGGGTCACGGTGAAATCCCCGGCGATCCCGCCGCGCCTGCCGATCAGCGGCGTCCGGCAGGAGCGTCCGGACTCGGCCGGCATCCGGTTGGCGAAGAGCGCGTTCAGCCAGGTCTCGGCGCCCGGACCGCGGCAAGTGTATTTGGCGAAGTTCGAGATGTCGATGATCCCGGCGCGCGCCCGCAGCATCCGGACCTCGTCGCCGACCGGCCCCCACCAGTTCTGGCGGGTGAAGCCGTTGGTATCGGCCCTGCCCGGCGCATCGGCGAACCAGAGCGGATGCTCCCAGCCCGCGTTCAGCCCCATCACCGCGCCCATCTCCTTCTGCAGGTCATGCACGGGGCGGGTGCGCACCGGGCGTCCGGCCGTGCGCTCCTCGTTCGGGAAATGGATCGCGAAGCGGTTGGCGTACTGGTCGCGCACCCGCGCGCGGGTGAACGCCGCCCCCGCCCAGGCGCCGAAGCGGGC
>JAGRMU010000565.1 GCA_020441165.1 Sedimentitalea sp. | reverse complement strand
GGGAGGAGTTGGCGCAGAGGATCTCGATGTCGAGTTCGTTCAGCGCCCTGCCGAACTGGGTTGTTCCATGCCCCGTGCGCGCCGCCTGGTTCGCCACGCGGAACACCGCGTGCTTGTCGGAATAAAACGCGACCGGGCGGCCGTGCTGCCCGAGATAGAGCTCCAGCGCCTCGAAATAGGAGAACGTGCTCTCGGACGGCACGAAACGCAGCTGCATCAACCGGCTCGTCGCATCGTCGATGAAGACGAGAAGGGTGCAGGCCGGCGCGCGGTCCTCGAACCAGCGATGATCGGAACCGTCGATCTGGATCAGCTCTCCATGGCATTCCCTGCGAAGACGGGATTGATGAAACACCTTGCGGTGCTTGCGCGACAGCCAGAGCCCGTCCTCGACCATCCATTTGCGCAACGTCTCCCGCGAGACCTTCAGCCCGTGATGCTCCGCCAGCATCTCGGCCGCCAGCGTCGGGCCGAAATCGGCATAGCTCTCGCGGACAAGCCCAAGTGCCCGGGCGCGCCGCGTCTCGCCGATCCGGTTGTTCGGCGCCCGGCCGCGTGCCCTGTGGCGGATGCCCGAGGGTCCATCTTCACGAAACCGCCGCAGCAGACGATGAACCTGCCGCCGTGTCAGGTTCAGCACGTCGGCCGCCGCCGCGACACTCAGCCGGCCGTCCTCGATCTGCGCCAGAACCTCGATACGGTTCAGCTCACGCTCGCTCATCACAATCCATCCCATGCTCGATCTCCAACGCTCACTGCGGGGGAGAGTGACACTTCTGCTTTGCTCAGGTGAGACATTTTAGCTTTGCTAATAATTTTTTAGCCGGTAAGCATTCTTATGGTAATAAAATGCGATGCCCCCCGTGTTGGCCGATCCGGGGATCTTGCTCGCCAAGCTTGCGCATCACCGATTAGCGGTATATTCTTGCGGTATAGTAATGGGGTATCATATCATGACATCCGCGACCAAGCGCAAGACATCGCTGACGCTTGATGCCGCGGCGCTCGACTGCGCGAAAGATCTCGGGATCAACGTCTCCGCTGTTGCCGAGGCGGCGCTCATCAGGGCCGTCGCCGAGACTCGGCGCAAGACATGGCTCGCCGAGAACGCGGATGCATTCGCGGCCCAATCGGACTGGCACGAGCGCCATGGGCATCCGCTGGCCGACATCATGACCGCGCCAGCAGGGCCTTCATGGAACACCTGACCCGCTTCGATGTCGCGGAGCACAATGGCGTATCCATGGTTGTGGTCGAGAGCGATCTTCTGCCGCCCGATCCTTCCGTCGTCGTCATTCCGCTTCTGTCCGGCTACCCGGCCGTCCGGCATCTGAATCCCGCTCTCCAGCATGACGGCAAGCGCCTGATCCTGGCGACACGGCTGATTGCGGCGGTTCGCCGATCGAGCCTGCGCCGCACCGGGCGTGTCGCGGACCAGGGCGATCTGATCATCCGGGCCATGGATGTGCTGATGGCGGGCGTATAGGTCGCAAGACCGACAGGGTTTGCGGACACTGCCTGATGCCAGCCGGGCGTCCGGTTGGGGCGGTGGCGCTTCTCCGGGCTCCGCCCGTCCTCGGCGGAAACGCTGTGAGGGAGCGGTTCCGGGCGCTCCCTTGCCGGGGCTCCGCCCGTTCGCAGGC
>JAGRMU010000564.1:584-1249 GCA_020441165.1 Sedimentitalea sp. | reverse complement strand
GCCCGGCTATGCCGCGACGATCCTGGTGACCCTGTTCTTCAGCACGCTGCAACTGCTGTTCCTGGGGCTCCTCGGCGTCTCTCTCTGGCGCGTCTTCGAGAACACCAAGGGGCGGCCGCTGCATATCGTGATGTCGGCGCAGGAGTTTCCCGCCGGCCCGGCCGCCGCGCGCCCGGCCAATGCCGCGCGCGCCCCGGCGGGAGGGGCGCAATGACCGCGGCGGGGCCTGGCATCGGGCCGGATGTCAGCCACGGGCAGAATGTCCGGATCGAGGCGGGCGTGACCATCGGGCGCGGCACCGTCCTCAGCGATACCGAGGCCAGCCCGATCGTCCTGCACAGCGGCGCCCGGATCGGCGCCGGCGCGGTGATCGCCGCCGGGGTCGAGATCGGCCGGGGCGCGCAGGTGCGCGACGGGGCGGTGGTGCTGAACTCGATCCCGCCCAACGCCATCGCCGAGGGCAACCCGGCGCAGGTCGTCGGCTATACCACCGCCCTGCCCCGGGATGTGCCGGTCGTCGCCGGCGGCGGGCCGGAGGCGGACAGCAACCGCACCCGCGTCGAGATCGTCCCGCTCGAGGTCGGCCAGGCGGCGATCTACCGGATGCCGCAGGTGCTGGAGGCCAGCCGCGGCAACCTGACCGTCGGCGAGATCGAGCGCGACCT
>JAGRMU010000564.1:219-497 GCA_020441165.1 Sedimentitalea sp. | reverse complement strand
CGCGGCGAGCATGCGCACCGCGCGTGCCACCAGTTCCTGATCTGCCTGAAAGGCGCGTGCCGGGCGCTGCTCGACGATGGCGAGAACCGCCAGGAGGTGCTGCTGTCGCGCCCCGATGTCGGCCTCTACCTGCCGCCGATGATCTGGGGCACGCAGTACGACTATACCCGCGACGCGGTGCTGCTGGTCTTCGCCTCGCATGCCTACGACAACGCGGACTACATCCGGGATTACGAGACCTTCCGCGCCGCGCTGGACGCCGCCCGGTGACAGCACGG
>JAGRMU010000564.1:0-158 GCA_020441165.1 Sedimentitalea sp. | reverse complement strand
GCTCGCCGCGATCCTGCTGACCGTGCCCACCTCGCCGGACCAGGCGCTCTTCGACTATATCGCCTGGTCGCATCTGCAGGGCGATCTCTATTACGCCGGCGCGGTCGAGCAGAACTTTCCCGGCAAGATGCTGCTGCACGAGCTCGGCCTCCGGCTCT
>JAGRMU010000563.1 GCA_020441165.1 Sedimentitalea sp. | reverse complement strand
GCGCGCTGGGGGTGTTCGATGAAGGGGTCGAGTGCCGGAGGGGGCAGGATCGTATCATAAGGCGCTTTTTCGGTAGCGTTTCATGATTTCGAGCACTGTATTCTTGCTGATGGCGAGGTCTCGGGCGATCCAGCGGTAAGATCGACCTTCCGCGACAGCTGCGATAACTTGTTCTGCGACCCTGTCGGCCGTGGGGCGCTGGCCCGGTTGACGTCCGAGCTTTTTCCCTCGCGCACGGGCGGCGGCAAGACCCGACTTTACCCTCTCGCTCAACAGATCGCGCTCGAATTGGGCGATGCCAGCGAGGAGCGTCGCCATCATGCGACCGTGCGGGGTGTCGAGTTCGAAGGTCATGCCGCTCATGGCGATGACGGATACTTTCCAGCCCGCCAGCCGATGCAAGGTGTCTAGCAGGTCCTGGGTGGATCGGCCCCAACGCGAAAGCTCTGTCACCAACACGGCGTCGACTTTTCGTGCCTGAGCCAGATCGATGATCTGGTTTCGTGCGGCCCGGCTTACGACCGTGCCCGACGCGGTTTCCTTGAAGATGCCGACCACCTCGTATCCGCCGCGCTCAGCGAAGGCTGTCAGGTCATTCAGCTGACGTTCGCAGGATTGGTCGGATGTGGAGACCCGGGCATAGAGGGCGGCTCGCTGTCCCAATTGAACCCTCTCCCGATTTGCGGTTGCAAGTAACTGATTTTACTGGTGCGGATTCTGTACCGAACAGAGTATAGATTAAAAGGGACGCGCTCAATGCCTAGACGCCAGGTTCTGACCGATCGCCAACGTTCTTCCTTGCTTGACCTGCCGACAGATGACGCGGCTCTCCTGCATCACTACACGCTCGCTGACGAAGACCTGGAGCAGATCCGCCGTCGGCGACAGTCGCATAATCGCCTGGGTTTTGCCCTGCAGCTTTGCGCCTTTCGATATCCTGGGCGGCTGTTGTCACCGGGCGAGGTGATCCCGATCGAAGTCGCCAAGTTCATCGCCGCGCAACTTGGCGAGAGAGCCGACGATCTGAGTTGCTATGCTGAGACAGACGTCACGCGCCGAAGGCACCTTGTCGAATTGCGCGAGATCTACGGTTACAAGATGTTCACCGGGCGGGGCGCTCGGGACCTGAAAGCTTGGCTTGAGGATGCCGCCGAAACCGCTCGGTCGAACGAGGATCTGGCACGGCGCTTCGTAGAGCAATGCAGGGCGGCCCAGACCGTCCTGCCCGG
>JAGRMU010000562.1 GCA_020441165.1 Sedimentitalea sp. | reverse complement strand
GCGGCGCAGCTCCGGAACCAGGCCTGGTCCGAGCCGTCATAGCGCGGCGCGGCGCCCAGGAAGACATGGCCGGGGGCGCGGGCCACCAGCCGGCGGATATGCTCCTTCGTGCGCGGATCGGGCCGCGCGGGGGGCAGCGCGATCAGGATCAGCCCGGCGCAGGCCTCGACCAGGTCGCCCAGGTCCAGCTCGCACTGACCCTTCTGCGCGCGCCGCTTGCCCAGGGTCAGAAGCCGGCTCAACCGGGCATAGGCGGCGCGGTCGGTGGGCAAGGCCACCCAGTCCACCGGGCTGTCGCGCAGCACCAGCCGCGCGCCGACGATCAGGCGCGGGAACTGCGCCGCCGCCGGGCGCGCGATGGCGGCCGGATCGCCGACCTCCTGGCGCGAGGAGGCGTCGATCTGCCGGTGCGAGCGGATCGGGATCTGCTCGGCGGCGGCGCGTTTCAGCTCCTTCAGCGCCGAATGGGCGCGCACCACCCCGGCCAGCGAATTGCGGTCGGTGATGGCGATCGCCGCCAGCCCCAGCTCGGCGGCGCGGGTCACCAGCTCCTCGGGATGCGAGGCGCCGGTGAGGAAGGTGAAATTCGAGGTCACGCACAGCTCGGCATAGCTCATGCGAATTCCCCCTGCACGAACCAGCCGGGATTCTGCGGCGTGTGGTAAAGCCAGAGCCGGCGGCCCTGCCGGGTCTCGACCCGCCAGTAATCGCGCAGGCCCCGGTGCCAGGCCTCGTCGGCCATCCACCATTCCGGCGCGATCCGCTCGGGCCCGGTGGCGCGCGCGGTGACCAGCTCCATGCGCCGCCAGCGGAACCGCGCCGGCGGCGCGCGCCCCGCCCCGGCGATGGGCTCGGGCGGGAACAGGCGGATCGGGCGGATGCGCGCCCCCGGCCAGTCCGGCGCCGGATCGCTGTAGGCGAACGGGGCCAGCAGGAAGCTGCGCTCGGGGATATGGCTGTCGGCGGGCAGGAAGCGCAGGATGTTGTCCAGCCCCAGGCGGTTGCCCAGGCGGGTGACCAGATCGTCCAGATCGTCGGTGGCGATCCGGCCCGAAGCGCCGGTCTGGCGCATCTGCAGCGCCTCGGTCTGCACCGCCGCAAGGCGCAGCTGGTCGATGCCGAAGCCCGCCTCGACGCTTTCGATCCCGCGCCGGAAGAGCGGCAGGATCCGCCCCGGCTCGCGCATCGGGCGGGCCAGGCGCAGCTCGACCTGCTGGCTGGCCTGATCCACCCGCCGCAGGGTCAGCTGCAACACCCGCGCCCCCTGCCCCTTGTCCTCGAGCCGCGCGCAAAGCTCGCCCAGCAGCCGCTCGGTCCCGGCCATGACATCGGGCAGCAGGCCGATCGGCTCGGGCAGGGTCAGACGCACCGCGAAACGGGGCGACTCGCAGAGGGGCGAGATCTGCTCGGGCACCGCCCCCAGCGCCTGGTCGAGCCGCCTCAGCACCTCGCCGCCGAACCGGCGGGGCAGCGTGGCGCGGGGCAGCGCATGCAGCGCCGCCACCGTGGCGATGCCGAGACGGCCCAAGCTGTCGCAGAGGGCGGGCGAGAGCCGCAGCGCCGCCACCGGCAGCGGGCCGAGATGCGCCAGGGCCTGCCCGGGCGGCGCGATGCTTTCGGCGAAATGCGCCAGCGCCCAGGCCGCCCCGGGGGTGTCGGCGATGCCGATGCGCGCGCTCAGCCCGGCGCGGCCCAGCCGGGCGCGCAGATCGTCGCCAAGCGCTGCCTCGCCGCCCAGCAGATGCGCCGCCCCGGTGATGTCGAGAAAGAGGCCCTCCGTCCCGTCGAGGCCGACCCAGGGACAATAGCGCGTGGCCCAGCGGGCCAGCATCCGCAGGAAGCGGGCATCGCGGCCGGGATCGGCCGGCCGGGTGACCAGATCGGGGCAGAGCGCGCGGGCATTGGCGGCGGTCATCCCCTCCTGCAGCCCCGCCGCCTCGGCCTGGGCGTTGAGCGAGAAAAGCCGCTCGGAATTGCGGTCAAAGAGGGTTACCGCGAAGGGCGCATCGACCGGGCGCGCGC
>JAGRMU010000561.1 GCA_020441165.1 Sedimentitalea sp. | reverse complement strand
TCCCGAGCAGGATATAGCCGATCTGCGCGATGCTGGAGAAGGCCAGCATCATCTTCAGATCGCTCTGGAATATTGCCACGAAACTGGTCGCGAACATGGCGACCAGCGCCAGCGGCAGGACGATCAGATGCAGCGTGTTGACCTCGAACAGGAACTGCGGCTGGAACACGGTGAAGAGGAAGCGCAGCAGAACGTAGATCGCCACCTTGGTGGCTGTCGCCGCCAGGAAGGCGGTGACCGCCGAGGGCGCGTAGGTATAGGCGTTCGGCAACCAGCGGTGCAGCGGATACATCGCCGCCTTCAGGCCGATGCCGACGACGATGAAGGCAAAGCCCGCCAGGATCGTGCGGTTGGCGCCCTGGGCGGCGATGCGGTCGGCAAGATCGGCCATGTTGAGCGTGCCGGTCGCCATGTAGAGAAACCCGATGCCGATCACGAAGAAGGTGGCGCCGATGGTGCCCATGATCAGGTAGTCATAGGCCGCGGTCAGCGCCCGCTTGTCCCGCCCGGCGCCCTGCGCGACCAGAACGTAGGTCGAGAGCGACGAGATCTCGAGGAACACGAAGACGTTGAACGCGTCCCCGGTGATCGTCACGCCCAGAAGGCCCGAAAGGCAGAGAAGAAAGGCGGTGTAGAACAGCGCGTGGTTGCGCGCGGGGACCTCGTCGGCCACGCTTTGCCGCGCGAAGACCAGCACCACCGTGCAGATCGCCGTCACCAGCAGCAGCACGAAGGCGTTGGCCGCGTCGACCCGGTACTCGATGCCCAGCGGCGGCGCCCAGCCGCCCATGTGATAGGAGATCGTGCCCTGGCTGAGCACCTTCGCCAGCATCAGCGCGGCGATCACGAAGGACACCGCGCTGGCGGCGAAGGCCAGCGGCCAGGCCAGCCGCCGGCTGCCGACGAAGGTGATCACCGGGGCGACGATGAACGGAACCAGCACCTGAAGGGCCGGCAGGTGATCGGTCAGCGTCAACGCCGTGTGCGGGGCGATCTCGGTTGCCATCAGCCGCGCTCGCCGATCACTTCGCTGTGCTGGCGCACCTCTTGCAGCGCGATCTGCTTGTCGACCCGGACCAACTCGTCCTCCTCGATGGTGCCGTAT
>JAGRMU010000560.1 GCA_020441165.1 Sedimentitalea sp. | reverse complement strand
CGCCCGGCCGCAAGGCGCGTTGCCGCTGGCCGGCGGGCCGCTCTGGTTCACCCACGCCGAGAGGTTGAGCCGCGCGGAGCCGGCGAGGATCGTGTCGGCCGACAGGATCCCCGCGCCGGTCCTGGCCCGGCTGACGGCGCCGCGCGCCGCCATCCTCGGGCTGGAACTGGATCGACCGCGCCTGATGGGCATCCTCAACGTCACACCGGACAGCTTCTCCGATGGCGGCCGCTTCGCCGCGCTCGAGCAGGCGCGGGCGGCCGGGCTGGCGATGCAGGCGGCGGGCGCGGACCTGATCGATATCGGCGGCGAATCGACCCGGCCCGGCGCCGCCGAGGTGCCCGAGGCCGAGGAGATCCGCCGCACCGCACCGGTCATTGCCGCCCTGCGCGCGGCGGGCGGGGCGCTGCCCATCTCGATCGACACCCGCAAGGCCGCGGTCGCGCGCGAGGCCCTGTCCGCCGGGGCGGGGATGGTCAACGATGTCTCCGGCTTCACATTCGATCCGGCTCTGGCGCCGCTCTGCGCGGCCTCCGGCGTGCCGGTCTGCGTCATGCACGCGCAGGGCGATCCGGCCACGATGCAGGACGATCCCGCCTATGACGACGTCGTGCTCGACGTCTACGATTTCCTCGAAACCCGAATCGCCGCGCTGGAGGCGGACGGGATCGCACGCGACCGCATCATCGTCGATCCCGGCATCGGCTTCGGCAAGACCCAGGCGCACAACCTGTCCCTGCTGCGGAACATTGCGGTCCTTCACGGTCTGGGTTGCCCGGTCCTGCTGGGGGCCTCGCGCAAGGGCTTCGTCGGGCGGATCGGCCGGGAGCCGCAGGCCCTGCGCCGCGCGCCCGGCTCCATCGCCGTGGGTCTTGCGGCCCTGGCGCAAGGTGTGCAACTGCTGCGCGGGCACGATGTTGACGAGACGGCGCAGGCGCTTCGCCTCTGGCGCGCCGTGAGGGATGAGGGTGAGGATGCGTAGGCTTTTCGGAACCGACGGGGTGCGCGGCACCGCCAACATGGCGCCGATGACCGCCGAAATGGCGCTGAAGATCGGGGCCGCGGTCGGCCGGTATTTCCGGCGCGACGCGGGCGGCGTGCACCGGGTGGTGATCGGCAAGGACACGCGCCTGTCGGGCTACATGTTCGAGAACGCGCTGACCGCCGGGCTGACCTCGACCGGCATGAACGTGCTGCTGCTCGGCCCGGTACCGACCCCGGCCGTGGGGCTGATGGTGCGCTCGATGCGCGCCGATCTTGGGGTGATGATCTCGGCCAGCCACAATCCGGCCACCGACAACGGCATCAAGTTCTTCGGCCCGGACGGCTTCAAGCTGTCGGACGAGGCCGAGATCGAGATCGAGGCGTTGATCGATGCCGGGGTCCAGCCGGCCCGCGCCGTCAATATCGGCCGCGCCCGACGGGTCGACGATGCCCGCTTCCGCTATTCCGAACGGGTCAAGTCCTCGCTGCCGCGGGGCTTGCTCCTGGACGGGCTGAAGGTGGTGATCGATTGCGCAAACGGGGCGGCCTATCGCGCCGCGCCCGAGATCCTCTGGGAACTCGGCGCCCAAGTCATCCCGCTGGGGACCGAGCCGGACGGGCACAACATCAACCTCGACTGTGGCTCGACGAAACCGGATGCCGCCGCGGATGCGGTCCTGGCGCAGACCGCGGATGTCGGCATCTGCCTCGACGGCGATGCCGACCGGGTGATCCTCATCGACGAGGCCGGCAAGGTGGCCGATGGCGACCAGTTGATGGCGCTCCTGGCGTCGCGCATGGCCGCCGAGGGCACGCTGCGCGGCGGCGCGCTGGTGGCCACGGTGATGTCCAACCTGGGCCTCGAGCGGCACCTGCAGGGGTTGGGGCTGAAGCTGGAGCGCACCGCGGTGGGCGACCGCTACGTGGTCGAGCGGATGCGCGAGGGGGATTTCAACCTGGGCGGCGAGCAGTCCGGCCATATCGTGATGACCGACCATTCCACCACCGGCGACGGGTTGATGGCGGGGCTGCATTTCCTGGCTGAAATGGTGCGCTCGGGTCAGCCCGCGAGCGCCTTGGCGCGGCAGTTCGAGCCGGTGCCGCAACTGCTGCGCAACGTGCGCTACGCGGCCGGGCAGCAGCCTCTGGACCTGCCCTCGGTGCAGAGCGCCATCGCCGGGGCCGAGGCGGCACTGACCGGCAAGGGGCGGCTGCTGATCCGCAAGTCCGGCACCGAGCCGCTGATCCGGGTGATGGCCGAAAGCGAGGACCAGGCGCTGCTGGAACGCGCCGTGGACAGCGTCGTCGGCGCCGTGGCCGGCGCGGTAGCGGGTTGACGCAAATCTGCGGCTAGCGCCGGAACAGCCGCCGCAACGCGCCATACTGGCTGAGCGCGACGCCCGCCAGGATCAGCGCCATCGCCCAGAGCAGCGATCCGGGCAGCGGCTCGTTCAGCAGCAGCGCCCCCAGCAGGACCGACCAGACAGGCACCTGGTAGTTCACCAGCGACATGAAGACCGGCCCCGCCGAGCGCACCACCGTGACGCGCAACAGGTTGGCGGCCGCGGTGGGCACGAGACCGAGGAAGGCGAGGATCCAGAACGTGCGCGGGTCGAGCGCCCGGGGCGGCCCTTCGACCGCCCAGGCCATCGGCAGCACCGCCGCCGCACCGATCGTCAGCAGCACCGCGGACAGCCCCACGGGGTCCACCGGCGGCAGGCGGCGCATCATCACCGAGCTGGTCGCGTAGCAGGCGGCGGCACAAACGCAGGCGAGGCGGCCGGGCATTTCCAGGGCGACGCCGGTACTCTCGAAGGCCTTCCCGCCGATCAGGATCGCGACGCCGAGAAAGCCGATCCCGAAACCCGCAGCGCGGCGCAGGGTGATGCGTTCGCCCGGCACCAGGAAATGCGCCAGCGGCA
>JAGRMU010000559.1:1119-1404 GCA_020441165.1 Sedimentitalea sp. | reverse complement strand
TCAACACCGCGATCTTCTCGCCCGACGGCGGCTCGGTCGGGATCGGCTTCGCCGTGCCCTCGGACCTGGTGCAGACCATCGTCGCCGATCTCGACGAGGACGGCTCGGTCACCCGTGGCTGGCTTGGCGTGCAGATCAAGCCGATGTCCGAGGAAATCGCCTCGGTGCTGGGCCTCGACGCGCCCAAGGGCGCGGTGATCGAGATGGTCTCCGAGGACAGCCCGGCCGAGAAGGCGGGCCTCGAGAAGGGCGATATCGTGCTCTCCTTCGACGGCGCCGAGATCG
>JAGRMU010000559.1:0-1062 GCA_020441165.1 Sedimentitalea sp. | reverse complement strand
GGCCGAGATCGTGGTGCTGCGCAAGGGCAAGGAGGTCACCCTGGACGTGACCATCGGCACCCTGAAGCCCAAGGAGGCCTGAGCCCGAGAACTCCAGCGGTGCGGGGATCCGCCCCGTGCCGCTGGACAATCCCGTCACTCGCGGGGTGCCATGTTCCGGCGTTGGGGAGGCGCCGGGGCATGGTCTGTTTTGAAGCATCCGTTTCCACAATTCCGGTCTGTGGCGCGAACGCCATTGCGCCGGTCAGAGCCGCCACTCGCGGGACGGGCCGTGTTCCGGCGTTGGGAGGCGCCGGGGCACGGTCTGTTTTTTTCCGCCGCGTCGTTCCCCTTTCCGCCCTCCGCTCAGCCCGCCGGCTTGCGGGCATGGACCAGGATCGGCCAGTAGACGATCACGTAGAGACCGAAGGCGAACAGCCAGAGCGCCCCGGAGAGCCAGACCATCGGGTCGTGCCAGCCCGGGATGCCGGCCAGAAGGCGCGCCAGGGTTGCGCCGACGATCGCCAGATAGACCGCAGTGACCGGGCGCGAGGCGGTGAGCGGCAGGCCGGCATGGCCGAGCGCCGCGCGGGTCATCATCGCCAGCGTCATGGTGGCGATGCCGCCCGCCATCCAGACATGCTGGGCCGCGAACCGGTCGCCCAGCCCGATCCCCGCCAGCCCCACCGCGACAAAACCCAGCGCGGTCAGCCCATAGCCCGCGTGCAGCACCGTCACCAGCGGCTCGGACAGGGTGCGCTGCCCGCCCCAGCCGGAAAGCCGCCAGAGATTGGCCGCCCCGGCGATCAGGCAGAGCAGCGCCGCCACCAGCGACGCGGGCGCGGCGATCCAGACGGCCAGCGCCGCCAGGGACGATCCCAGCGCCACCTGGTCCGCGCGGCCGAAACCGGCGTTGCAGGGCGGCAGACCCGAGCGCACCAGCCAGTTGCGGGTGAAGCTGGGCGTTACGCGCCCGCCGATCACCAGGATCATCAGCACCGTCGCCGCCAGCCCCAGGCGCAGACCGGCGCTTTCGGCGGCAAACCCGCCGCGCAAGCCCGCCAGGTGGAACCCGAGGTTGCC
>JAGRMU010000558.1 GCA_020441165.1 Sedimentitalea sp. | reverse complement strand
GTGGTCGGCTGGCCGGTGGCGGCGCTGGCGTCCCTGTGGCTGGCCGGGCGCATCGCGATGGCGCTGTCGGGATGTCTGCCCGCGGGATGGGTGGTCGGCATCGTCCTCGCCTTCCTGATCGCGCTGGCCGCGGTGCTGGCCCGCGAGATCATCGCCGGGAAGAACTGGCGCAACCTCAAGATCCTGGTGCTGGTCGGGGCGCTGGTGCTGGGCAACCTCGGGTTCCACCTGGCGGCCTTGCGCGGCGGGTTTGCCGCCGAAAGCGCCGGTCTGCGCCTGGGGCTGGCGGCGACGGTGCTGATGATCCTGGTGATCGGCGGGCGGGTGACGCCCAGCTTCACCCGCAACTGGCTGGTGCGCTCGGGCCTGCCGCCCTGCAACGCCGGTTTCGGGCGCGCCGACCAGGTGGCGCTGGGATCGTCCCTGGCGGCGCTGGCGGTCTGGATCGCCGCGCCCGCGTCGCTGGTGGCGGCGCTGCTCAGCCTGATCGCCGGGGGGGCCAACCTCTGGCGCCTCTCCGGCTGGGGCGGGCAGCGCACCCTGTCCGAGCCGCTGGTGACGGTGCTGCACGCGGGCTATGGGCTGACCGCGCTGGGATTCGTCGCGGTGGGGCTGGCGGGGTTCGGGCTGGGCGACCGGTTCGCGGCCCAGCATGTCTGGATGACCGGTGGCATCGCCACGATGACGCTGGCGATGATGACCCGCGCGGCGCTCGGCCATGCCGGCCTGCCGCTCACCGCCTCGCGCCCGGTCACTGCGGTCTACCTGGCGATCGTCGGTGCCACCCTGGCGCGGCTTCTGGCCGGCATCCCGACCTGGCACGACCCGATGGTCTGGCTCTCCGGGGCGCTCTGGCTGTTCGCCTTCGGTCTCTACGTGGTGGTCTACTGGCCAATCTTGGTCCATGCCCGCAAGCCGGCGGGCTGAGCGGAGGGCGGGTCCGCTCAGAAGCCTTGTTTTATTGGCGGCGGCCGATGCAAGAAGACCCAATGCCAAAAAAGATGGAGTTGTTATGATGGATAGGAAGAAGGTTCAATTCGACAAGGAAGCCGGCCGAGAGCCAGAAACGAACGGCAGTGAAAAAAGGTTCGAGGCGGGGCTTAAGAATGAGGTAAAGCTAAGAGAAAAAATGACTTGTCCGGAGTGCGGCCACGTTTTCAAGGGCAACGGTTGGGATGGGATAGACGCCCACTGGCGGTCGAAACATGAAGGGGTGATGCCCTACGAAGATGCATGGCCGCTTCTAAAGTCTGGCAAGTATTCTTCTAACTGAGTTCCAGACAGCTAAACAGGACAAGTAGCGCGGTGCTGAAAGTGAGTTTATCAAGCATCCGAACGAAATAAAACAGACCATGCCCCGGCGCCTCCCCAACGCCGGAACATGGCACCCCGCGAGTGACGGGATTGTCCAGCGGCACGGGGCGGATCCCCGCACCGCTGGAGTTCTCGGGCTCAGGCCTCCTTGGGCTTCAGTGTGCCGATGGTCACGTCCAGGGTGACCTCCTTGCCCTTGCGCAGCACCACGATCTCGGCCGTCGCGTCCGGCGCGGTGGTGGCAACCGCACGGGTCAGGTCGCGCAGTTCGGCGATCTCGGCGCCGTCGAAGGACATCACGATATCGCCCTTCTCGAGGCCCGCCTTCTCGGCCGGGCTGTCCTCGGAGACGATCTCGATCACCGCGCCCTTGGGCGCGTCGAGGCCGAGCACCGAGGCGATTTCCTCGGACATCGGCTTGATCTGCACGCCAAGCCAGCCACGGGTGACCGAGCCGTCCTCGTCGAGATCGGCGACGATGGTCTGCACCAGGTCCGAGGGCACCGCGAAGCCGATCCCGACCGATCCGCCATCGGGCGAGAAGATCGCGGTGTTGA
>JAGRMU010000557.1 GCA_020441165.1 Sedimentitalea sp. | reverse complement strand
AGTTGGGGTTGGCGATGATGTTCTTGTTGGCATAGCCCATGATCGCGTCCGGGTTCACCTCGGGCACGATCAGCGGGATCTCGGGGTCGTAGCGATAGAGCGAGCTGTTGTCGATCACCACGCAGCCCTGGCCGGCGGCGATGGGGGCGTATTTCTTCGTCGCTTCCGAACCGATGGCGAAAAGGGCCATGTCCCAGCCGGTGAAATCGAAGCCCTCGATGTCGCGGGTCTTCAGCGTCTTGTCGCCAAAGCTGACCTCGGTGCCCAGCGACCGACGGCTCGCCAGCGCGGCGAGCTCGTCCACCGGGAACTGGCGTTCGGCCAGGATGTTCAGCATTTCGCGGCCCACATTGCCTGTGGCGCCGGCGACGACGACGCGGTAGCCCATGGTCTTGTCTCCAGATGCGTGGCCGATGCGGGGGCGATCGGCTGCGGTCTCTTATCGGCTCTGCCGGGCGGGGGAAAGAGGCCAGATCAGTCCATGCTGTCGCGGCTGAAGAGATAGATCAGCGTCCCGGTCAGCAGCGCCAGCGCGAAGAAGCCGAAGATCGCGGCATAGGGCGCGGCGACCGGACCGCCCGCCATCGCCGTGTGCAGCCGTCCCGAGGCGAACTGCATCAGCCCGGCGCCGCCGATGCCGAAGAGGTTCATCAGCGTCACGCCCCGGCCCACCAGGTGCGGGGGAAAGAAGCTGCGGCCATGGGCGATCACCACCGGGAACGAGCCGCCGAGAAAACCCACCGCCGCCAGCAGCGCCACCGACAGCAGGACGCTGCGGTCGATCATGGTGACCAGCGCGAAAAGGACGATCGCCCCCGCCAGGTTACCGGTGAACACCACCCACTTGCGGCTGCGGAAGATCCCGTCGAGCGGCCCGTAGCTGAAGGTGCCGGCGATCATCGCCGCGCCCATCACCAGCGTCGCCTGGCCGATCTGCGCGGTGCTCAGCGCGAAGACGTCCGACAGGTACGGCCCGATCCAGAGCCCGCGCAGCGCCGCCGCCGGGGCATAGTTGACCAGCATCATCGGCAGGATCGCCCACATCACCGGCATCCGCAGCAGGGTGAGGATCGACCCCTTGAGCGGCCCGTCGACGCGGTCCGGATCGCGCACCCAGCGCAGGATGCCCAAGGCGACCAGCGCCGAGAGCACCGCCAGCCCGGCCAGGGTGCCGCGCCAGCCGATCCACTCGGCGGCCAGCGCCGTAGGATAAGAGGCGATGAGGTTGCCGGTCGAGCCGATGCCCAGCATCAGCGCCGCCAGGGTGGCGAAGCGGGCGGGAGGAAACTCGCGCGCGAAGATGTAGTAGGAGGCCATCAGCACCGGCGAGCAGCCGATGCCGATCAGCAGCATCGCCAGCGAGATGTGCAGCGGCGCGGCGGCCAGCGCGAAAAGCCCCGCGCCGCCGCCCCCGCCGAGCAGCAGCAGCGCCGCGGCGGTGCGGCGCGGCCCGATCCTGTCGAGCGCCGCGCCCACCGGCAGCTGCATCAGCGCGAAGGCGAGGAACCACAGGCCCGAGGCCAGCGCCAGGTCCTCAGGACCGGCGCCCAGGTCGCGCAGCAGCACCGGGCTGAGCACCGCCAGAAAGGCGCGGAAGAACTGGCTGAGCACATAGGCCAGGCAGAGCACGATCAGTCCGGCCTGCATGGGAACCTCCGGGTCATGGTCCGGCTTGCGTGGCACGGGCGCTCGGCAGAGGCAAGCGCGGTCGCGCCCGGGTCGGCGCGCGGAAGTTGTCGCGCCCGGTCGATCCCGGTGCTAGAGCCGGTCCATGGCAGCCAGCGATCACAGCGACGGGTTCTATGACGGCATCGCGCGGGTGTCGTCCTTCGCCGAGCTGACCGATCCGGCCAGCTATGCGCCGCTGCCCGGCGACTGGGTGCTGGGGACCGCCGATATCGTCGGCTCGACCCGCGCCATCGCGGACGGCAAGTACAAGATGGTCAACATGGTCGGCGCGGCGGTGATCTCGGCGCAGATCAACGCCGCCGGGGGACGCGCCTTTCCCTTCGTCTTCGGCGGCGACGGCGCCGGCTTCGCGACGCCCCCCTCGTGGTCGGAGGGCGCGGCGCAGGCGCTGGCGGCGGTGCAATGCTGGGCGGCCGAGGAGTTCGGCCTGCAATTGCGGACCGCGCAGGTTCCGGTGCAGGCGGTGCGCGATGCGGGCCTCGACGTGGCGGTGGCGCGGTTTCAGGCCTCCGAGGGCGTCGATTACGCGATGTTCGGCGGCGGCGGCATGTCCTGGGCCGAGGCCCGGATGAAGGAGGGTCGGTTCGCGTTGCCCGCCGCACCTGCCGGCACGAAACCGGACCTGACCGGCCTCTCGTGCCGCTGGTCGAACATGACCGCGCGCAACGGCGCCATCCTCTCGGTGGTGATCGAGCCGGTGGCCGACGCGCCGGGGGCCGACTTCGCGCGGCTGGCGGACCGGGTCATCGCGTTGGCGCGGCGCCTGAACCGGGACGGGCACCCGCTGGCGGAAAGCGGCGCGCAGATCACCTTTCCCTCGCGCCGCGTGATCGACCTCGAGGCCCACGCGACGCATGGGGAGCGGCCCATGGGCCGGCGCAAGCTGCGGCTCTGGTACGAGACCGTGCTGGCCTGGTTCTTCCTGCGCACGGGGATCCCGGTCGGCGGGTTCGATCCGGGCCATTACAAGCGGATGGTCGGGCGCAACGCCGATTTCCGCAAGTTCGACGACGGGCTGAAGATGACCCTCGACAGCGATCCCGAAACCGCGCGGCAGATCCGCGAGGTGCTCGAGGCCGCCCGGCGCGAGGGCATCATCCGCTATGGCCTGCACGAGCAGGCCGAGGCGATGATGACCTGCATCGTGCCCTCCATGTACCGCGACGATCACGTGCATTTCATCGACGGGGCTTCGGGCGGCTATGCCTCGGCCGCGGCGCGGATGCGCGCCGACTGAGCGGGCCGGTTCAGCCCTTCCAGCGCGCCGCCAGCTTGCGGGCGGTCTGGACCAGCACCAGGATGTCGATGCCGACCGCCACGAACCGCGCGCCGCCGTCGAGATAGGCCTGGGTCGTGGCCTCATCCAGCGCCAGGATCCCCGGCGCCTTGCCGGCGGCGGCGATCCGGGCCAGCGCATCGAGGATCGCGGCATGGACCTCGGGCGCGCCGCTCTTGCCGGGATGGCCCATGTCGGCGGCCAGGTCGGCGGGGCCTATGAACACGCAATCCACCCCCTCCACCGCCAGGATCTCGTCCAGCGCGGCCAGACCCGCCCGGCTTTCCACCTGCACGATCAGCGAAATCTGCTCGTTGGCGGTTTCGGTGTAGTTCGCCACCGACGAGAAGCGCGAGGCGCGGGCGCTGCCCGCCCCGACACCGCGGATGCCCTGCGGCGGGTATCTGCAGGCGCGTACCATCTCGCGGGCCTGCGCGGCGCTCTCGACCATCGGCACCAGCACGGTCTGCGCGCCGGCATCGAGGACCTGCTTGATGATCCAGGCCTCGCCCACCGGAACGCGCACGATCGGGTGCGAGGGGCTGGCGTCCAGTCCGATCAGCTGCTCGCGGATCGAGCGGATGTCGTTGACCGCGTGTTCGCCGTCGATCACCAGCCAGTCGAACCCGGCGGTGCCCATGATCTCGGCCGCCGGCCCCTCGCCGAGGCTGAGCCAGCAGCCGATCAGGGTCTCGCCGGCGTTCAGCCGCTGCTTGAAGGTGTTGAGAGGGG
>JAGRMU010000556.1:2668-2834 GCA_020441165.1 Sedimentitalea sp. | reverse complement strand
CCGCCTCGGCCTGGGCCTCGATCTCGTCGAGCAGGTGGAAGGCCGCCTCGCCGCCGTCCATCATCTTGCGGCCCACCAGGTCCATCGCCTGAATGCCGTTGGTGCCCTCGTAGATCGCCGTCACCCGCACGTCGCGATAGTATTGCGCGGCGCCGGTCTCCTCGAT
>JAGRMU010000556.1:0-2580 GCA_020441165.1 Sedimentitalea sp. | reverse complement strand
GCCTTCGAGATCGGCGTCAGCAGCGCCGCCCGCGCCGCCCAGTCGGCACTGCCGGTGGCCTCGGCCATGTCGATGGCGACCGCGCAGGACAGAAGCAGCGCGCGCGCCGCGAAAGTGTCGGCCTTCATGGTCAGCAGCATTCGCCGCACGTCGGCGTGATCGACGATGGTGCCACTCGCCCCCTGCATGGGCTTGCCCTGGCGCCGCTCGAGCGCATAGGCCAGCGCGTGCTGATAGGCGCCCTCGGCCACGCCGACGCCCTCGCCGCCGACGCCGAGGCGGGCATTGTTCATCATCGTGAACATCGCCGCCATGCCGCCATGCTCCTTGCCGACCAGCCAGCCGGTGGCGCCGTCATATTGCATCACGCAGGTCGGCGAGCCGTGCAGCCCCATCTTGTGCTCGAGGCTGACCACCTTGACGCCGTTCGCCGCGCCAGGCTTGCCATCCGCGTCGGGCAGCTTCTTGGGCACCAGGAAGAGGCTGATGCCCTTGGTGCCGGGCACGCCGTCCGGCAGCCGCGCCAGCACCAGGTGGCAGACGTTGTCGGTGAAATCGTTGTCGCCCCAGCTGATGTAGATCTTCTGCCCCGAGATCGCATAGGTGCCGTCGCCGTTCGGCTCGGCCTTGCTGCTCAGCGCCCCGACGTCGGATCCGGCCTGCGGCTCGGTCAGGTTCATGGTGCCGACCCACTCGCCGCTGATCAGCTTCGACAGGTAGAGCGCCTTGATCTCGTCGCTGGCATGGTGCTCCAGCGCCTCGATCTGGCCCTGGCTCATCAGCGGCGCCAGTTGCAGCGACAGGCACGCGGCGCTCATCATCTCGTTGACCGTTGCGGTCAGGGTCATCGGCAGGCCCATGCCGCCGTATTCGGGATCGGCGCTGATCCCGATCCAGCCGCCCTCGGCGATCGCCCGGAACCCTTCGGCGAAGCCGGGCGAGGTGCGCACCACGCCGTTTTCCAGCCGCGCCGGATGCAAATCGCCATTGCGCTGCAGCGGCGCCATCACCGCCTCGCACATCTTGCCGGCCTCGGAGAGGATCGCGGAGACCATGTCCTCGCTGGCCTCCGAGAACCGCTCGGTGGCGGCGACACGGTCGAAACCGATCACGTGGCGGAAGAGGAACTCGTAGTCGGGCAGCGGGGCGCGATAGGGCATGGGACACCTCATGGGCAGGCCGGGCGCGCGCGGCCTTGGCATCCGCGCGCCGCACCGGTATGGGAACAGGCTGTCACCATTCCAAACCAGCGCGCCGCGGCGCGCAACCGAAACGCGGCGTCACGGACATGCAGCCCCTCACGACCGAGATCCTGAGTGCCACGCCGGAGGGTATCGCGCGCGCCGCGGCGCTGCTGAAGGCCGGCGCGCTGGTCGCTTTTCCCACCGAAACCGTTTACGGGCTGGGTGCCGACGCTCGCGACGGGCGGGCGGTGGCGGCGATCTATGCCGCCAAGGGACGCCCCGCCTTCAACCCGCTGATCGTGCATGTGCCCGATACCGGCGCCGCGCAACGTTACGTCATTTGGAGCGACACCGCCGAGCGGCTGGCCCGCGCCTTCTGGCCCGGACCCCTGACCCTGGTGCTGCCGCTGCGCGAGGGACACGGGCTGTCCTCGCTGGTCACCGCCGGTCTCGGCAGCCTGGCGCTGCGGGTGCCGGCGCATCCGGCGGCGCGGGCGCTGCTGCAAGCCTTCGGCGGCCCGGTGGCGGCCCCCTCGGCGAACCGCTCGGGACGGATCAGCCCGACCTCGGCGCGCCATGTGCTGGCCGGCCTCGAGGGGCGGATCGACGCGGTGCTGGACGACGGGCCCTGCCCGGTCGGGGTGGAATCCACGATCCTCGGCCTGACCGGCGCCCCGGTGCTGCTGCGCCCCGGCGGGCTGGCGGCGGAGCAGATTGAGGCGGTGCTCGGCGAGACCCTCGCGGCACCGGAGGCGGCGGCGCCGATCACCGCGCCGGGACAGCTGGTCTCGCACTACGCCCCCGCAGCGCCGGTCCGCCTGAACGCGGCGCGCGCCGAGCCCGGCGAGGTGCTGCTCGGCTTCGGGCCGGGGGCTTGCGATCTGAACCTGTCGGAAAGCGCCGATCTGGCCGAGGCGGCGGCCAATCTCTTCGGCCATCTGCACCGGCTCGACGCGCTGGCCTGCCCCATCGCCGTCGCCCCGGTTCCGGAGACCGGGCTGGGGCGCGCCATCAACGACCGCCTGCGCCGCGCTGCCGCCCCGCGCGGCGCCTGAGCCTCAGGCGCGCCCGGCGCTGGCCGAAAGGGTCAGCGGATCGACCCCGAGGCTTTTCAGCGCCGCGCCCCACTTCTCGGCATCGGCGGTCCCGAAGATCAGCGCCGGATCGGCATCGGCGGTCAGCCAGCCGTTCATCGCGATCTCGCTCTCCAGCTGGCTCGGGCCCCAGCCGGCATAGCCCAGCATCATCAGCGCCCGCTTCGGCCCGGCGCCGGTGGCGATGTCCTCGAGGATGTCCAGCGTCGCGGTCATGCTGAATTCGTCCGAGACCTTCATCGACTGCAGCGACGAGGCGTAATCCGTCGAATGCAGAACGAAGCCGCGGGCGCTTTCCACCG
>JAGRMU010000555.1 GCA_020441165.1 Sedimentitalea sp. | reverse complement strand
GGCAGGAACGGATGGCTGACACGACACAAAGCCGCGGGCGCCCCGCGCGACCCCTGGGCGAGTATCTCAAGACGCCCTGGGCGGCGATCGCGCTGGTGCTGCTGGCGGTGGCGGTGCTGGATCCCGGCCAGCTGCTGCCGACGGTGGAGTTCGCGCTGCGGGCGCTGGGGCGCACCCTGCCCTATATCGCGGTGGCGGTGCTGCTGCTGGCCTATCTCAAGGCGACCGGCGCCGAGGTGATGGTGTCGCGCGCCTTCGAGGGGCGCGAGACGCGGATGATCGTCGCCGCGGCGTTGATCGGCGGGCTGGCGCCCTTCTGCTCGTGCCAGGTGATCCCGTTCATCGCCGGGCTGCTGGCGCTGGGGGCGCCGCTCTCGGCGGTGATGGCCTTCTGGCTGGCCTCGCCGCTGATCGACCCGCCGACGCTGCTGATCACCGCCGGCGCGCTCGGCTGGCCCTTCGCCATCGGCAAGGCGCTGGCGGCGGTGGGCCTCGGCCTTTTCGGCGGCTTCGTGACCCGCGCGCTGATGCGCGGCGGCGCTTTCGCCAACCCGCTGAAGGCCTACCAGCGCAAGGGCTGCGGCTGCGGGCCGAAGCTGGACGGCACCCCGCACTGGCCGTTCTGGACGGAGGCGCCGCGCCGCGCCCAGTTCCGCGCCGAGTTCGGCCACAACGCCCTCTTCCTGATCAAGTGGCTGACGCTGGCCTATGTGCTCGAGGCGCTGCTGGTCCATTACGTGCCCGCGGACCTGATCGCCGGGGTGGTCGGCGGCACCGGTATCCTGCCCATCGCCACGGCGGCGCTGGTCGGGATGCCGGCCTATCTCAACAGCTACGTGGCGCCGCCGCTTCTGTCGGGGCTGATCGACCAGGGCATGAGCCCCGGCGCCGCGATGGCCTTCATGGTCGCCGGCGCGGTCAGCTCGATCCCGGCCATGGCCGCGGTCTGGGCGCTGGTGCAACCGCGCGTCTTCGCGCTCTACCTGGGGCTCGGCGTGACCGGCGCGATCCTCGCGGGGCTGCTGTTCCAGATGGTTTGAGTCCCACGCATGGACTCGCTGGTGTGTGGACAGATGAGGCTTGGTCGGGAAAGGCTCGCGCATACGTATCCGGGCTTTCGATACATCCGCAAGAAGTAACCCAAGGGGCTCCCAGCTGCCGCTCGCTGGAAGCTGAATGCAGCGCGCGCCATTACCTAAGGTTTGCTGTCCGCCTTGCGTTATGGACGTGGCACTGAATGAAATGGCCGGCAATGGCTCAATGCCGACACGCGGTGCGGTGGTGGTACCGAGGCGCAAACGCAACTGCTTGGCAGGGCGCCAGTGCGTGAACCGCCTCCCGGCCCGGGCCGGGAGGCGGGTGGATTATCCGAAGACACGGGTCAGGGCGACGTCCACGGCCTCGGTGATCCGGTCGATGTCGTCTTTGGTGGCGATCAGCGCGGGGGAGAAGCAGGGCACGTTGTTCAGCCCCGGCACCGAGCGGTTGGACATGCCGATGATCACGCCCTGCG
>JAGRMU010000117.1 GCA_020441165.1 Sedimentitalea sp. | reverse complement strand
CAGGATCGGCAGGACGATCATCAGTGCAAAGCCGATGATCCGCAGGTTGCGCGAATGCTTGCGGCCGACCACATGGACGAACTCGCGCAGCAGGTAATTGCCCCCGGTATGGGGAGGCTCGAAGGCGCGCACCGTGCCGGGCGCGCCGAGGCCGGTGGCGCTGGCCAGGGTCGAGCCCGAGCGCGCCAGCGCCCCGTCGCCGACCCGCCAGGCGGCCAGCTGCACCAGCCCGGCGCCGGCCAGGAGCCAGGGCGCGAGACCGGTCTTGCCGGCCAGCAGCGCGCCGCCCGCGACCGAGAGCGACAGGAACAGCGCCGGGGTCAGCGGCGAGTGCCAGCGCGGCACCGAGCGCAGCTGGGTGTAGATCATCGAGGTGGCGAAGACGGTGAACAGCGAAAGGCCCGCCCCGGCGATGCCCGGCAGCATCCAGGATCGGCCCCAGAACACCAGCCCGGCGCCGAAGCCGGCCATCACCGTGAGCGCCGCCAGCGCCGCCCAGGCCTCGCGGCTGAGCCAGCTCGAGCGCCATTGCGTGAAGGCCTTGACGGCGCGCTCGGGCCGGCCGAGATGGAAGGCCGAGGCCATCAGCCCACCCACCGCCATCAGGTAGGCGAGGGCGAAGAAGGCGAAGGCGGTCCAGCCCGTGACCGCCGGGAACCCGAGGCCGAGCCAGGCGAGCAGGCCGAAGCCGAGCCCGGAGAAGGTGGTGAAGAGGATGACGGACGGCGCGGGATGCATCAGGCGCGCCCCTGCGGCAGCGTGCCCAAGGCCCGGTCGAGCCAACCGAGGAACCCGCCCGTCTCGTCGGTGACCGGTGCCGGGGCGGGCGCGCCGGCCTCCGCCCCGAGCCGGTCGCGGGGCCGGGGCGGCAGGTACTTGTTGACCGGTTTCGTGCCCTGCTCGGGCGCGAGATCCATGCCGCCGCGCTCGGCCACGAGGCGCGACACCGCGCTGTCCGGATCGCCGAGATCGCCGAAATGCCGCGCGCCCGCCGGGCAGGTGCGCACGCAGGCGGGCTCGCGGTCCGCCTCGGGCAGGTTCCGGTTGTAGATCCGGTCGACGCAGAGCGTGCATTTCTTCATCACCCCCTCGGCCGCGTCCAGCTCGCGCGCGCCGTAGGGGCAGGCCCAGGCGCAGAGGCCGCAGCCGATGCAGTCGCTTTCGTTGACCAGGACGATGCCGTCCTCGCTGCGCTTGTAGCTGGCGCCGGTGGGACAGACGGTGACGCAGGGGGCGTCCTCGCAATGCAGGCAGGACTTGGGGAAATGCACGAGCTGGGCGGCGCCGTGCGCGGGCTGGACCTCGTAGGAGTGGACGCGGTTGAGGAAGGTGCCGGAGGGATCGGCGCCGTAGGGGTCCTGGTCGGAGAGCGGGGCGCCGTAATTCTCGGTGTTCCAGCCCTTGCAGGAGATCACGCAGGCATGGCAGCCGACGCAGGTGTCGAGGTCGATCACCAGGCCGAGCTTGCGGGTCGTGGAGGCGGGAAGGTCGGTCATCGGGCCCCTCGGTGCTGCGTCGGTATCACGTCGGTATCGCGTCGGTATCGTGTCGGTGGGGTGGGGGCGCTGCCCCCGCCGCGCTGCGCGCGGCTCCCCCGGGATATTTGGGGCCAGAAGAAGCGGTGGGCGGCGGGCCGGGTCTGCGCGGTACGGGCCATGGGGGTTGGCGGGGCGGGGGCGCTGCCCCGGTGGCGCGGGGCGCGACTCGCTCGGCGTGGTTCCGGCAAGAGGGGTGGGCGAGACGTGCGGTGGCGCGGGCGGCCGGGGACAGGCCGAGGCCTGGGGGCCGGTGACGGGGCGTTGAACCCGTGGCGGGGCGCGCGGCCGTCCCGGGCTGGTTTCGGAAAGAAGGCATGGCGGGTCATCGGCCGACCTTCCAGCGCAGGGTCGCGGGGCCTTGGCCGACCGGCGAGGCGAGGGGCGGGAAGGCGGGTTGGCTTTCGGGTTGTGGCGCGGCCTTCTCGATCCGCACCGTGAGGTCGAACCAGGCGGCCTGGCCGGTGATCGGGTCCGAATTGGCCCAGCGGTGCCCGTCGCCGCGCTCGGGGAGCAGCTCGTGGATCAGGTGGTTGAGCAGGAAGCCGCGCGTCGCCTCGGGCGCGTCCGGGTCCAGCGCCCAGGCGCCCTTGCGCTTGCCGATGGCGTTCCAGGTCCAGACGGTGTTGTCGTTGAGCGCCGCCATCTCGCGCACCGGCACGGTGATCGCGCCATGGGGCGAGGTGACGCGCGCCCAGTCGCCGTCTTTCAGCCCGCGTTCGCGCATCAGCCGGGTCGGCAGGTAGAGCGGGTTCTGCCCGTGCAACTGCCGCAGCCAGGCGTTCTGGCTGCCCCAGCTGTGATACATGGCCATCGGGCGCTGGGTGAGGGCGTGGACCGGAAAGCCCTCGCTGCCGGTGCGGTCGGGCGCGTACCAGATCGGCAGCGGGTCCATCACCCGTTTCAGCCGCGCGCGCAGGTGCTCGGGCGGCTGGTGGGGCCCGTGCCCCTCGGCGGCGCGCTGGAAGCGGCGCAGGGGTTCGGACCAGAGCGAGAAGAGATAGGGCTGGGGCGCGTCGAAAAGGCCGAGCGCCACCGCCCAGTCCTGGTAGGCGGCGTTCCAGGGCTTGAAGAACTGCGCCTCGTCCGGGATGTGATGGGTGCAGAAGCCGCCATTCTCGATATAGCGATCGAGCTGCTCCGGGTTGGGCGCGCCGCGCCCGGTCTGGCTGCCGTCGCCGCGCCAGCCCATCAGCGGGCCGATGCCGGGGCGGCGTTCATGGGTCACCATGTAATCGGCATAGTCGCGCCATTTCGGGCTGCCGTCGCTGTCCACGAAGCCGGGCAGGCCGATGCGGTTGGCCAGCGTCACCAGCACCGACTGGAAGCCGCGCGCGCCGGCATGGCCGGGGCGATCCGGGTCCACCACCGGCCAGCGGATCGCGTCCGCCGCCGCCTCGGCCTCGCAGATCGGCCGGTCGAGCAGGCTGATGCAGTCGTGGCGCTCCAGGTAGGTGGTGTCGGGCAGGATCAGGTCGGCATAGGCGACCATCTCGGAGGAATAGGCGTCCGAATAGATGATCCGCGGGATCACGTAGCCGCCATCGTCGTTGCGCGCGGTCAGCATGTCGATCACGCCGGAGCTGTTCATCGAGGAGTTCCACGCCATGTTCGCCATGTAGAGAAAGAGCGTGTCGATGCGGTAGGGATCCCCGGCATGGGCGTTGGGGATGACCATGTGCATCAGCCCGTGGGCCGACAGCGGGTTCTCCCAGGTGAAGGCCTTGTCGATGCGCTTGGGCAGGCCCTGGTCGTCGAGCAGCAGGTCCTCGGGGCCGCGCGGAAAGCCCAGGTGCGGCCCGTCGAGCGGGCGGCCGGGGCGGCCCTGGCCATGCGGGGTCGGGTGGGCCTCGACGGGTTTGGGATAGGGCGGCTTGAAGCGGAAGCCGCCGGGCGCCTCGACGGTGCCCAGCAGGATCTGCAGCAGGTGGATGGCGCGGCAGGTCTGGAAGCCGTTGGCATGGGCCGAGACCCCGCGCATGGCGTGCATGGCGACCGGGCGGCCGGTCATGGTTTCGTGGCGCTCGCCGCGGAAATCGGTCCAGGGGCGGTCCAGCTCGAACGCCTCGTCGAAAGCGACCCGGGCCAGTTCGGCGGCCAGCGCGCGGATGCGCGGGGCGGGGATGCCGGTGCGTTCGGCCACCGCTTCGGGCGCGTACTCCTCGGCGAGGTAGCGCTCGGAGAGGTGGCGGAAGACGGTGCGGCAGGCCTGCCCGTCGATGTCGCGGCTGGCGGCGAGATCGGGGCGGATGCCGCGCGTGTCGAAGGGCTTGAGCATCCCGTCGGCGCGGTCGACGACCAGCAGCTTGCCCTCTGCGTCGCGGTGCAGGAGGCCGTCCGCGGTGACGAGGGCCGGCGCGTTGGTCCAGCGCGCGAGGTAGTCGAGATCGATTTTGCCCGCCTTCAGCAGGCAATGGACCAGCGCCAGCACCAGCAGACCGTCGGTGCCGGGGGTGATCCCGAACCAGTCGTCCGCCACCGCGTTGTAGCCCGAGCGCACCGGGTTGATGCCCACCACCCGGGCGCCGCGCGCCTTCAGCTTGCCGATGCCGATCTTGATCGGGTTGCTGTCGTGATCCTCGGCGACGCCGAAGATCAGGAAGAGCCTGGCGCGGTCCCAGTCGGGCTGACCGAACTCCCAGAACGCCCCGCCCATGGTGTAGATGCCCGCGGTGGCCATGTTGACCGAGCAGAAACCGCCATGGGCGGCATAGTTCGGGGTGCCGAAATTCTGTGCCCAGAAGGAGGTGAAGGACTGGCTCTGGTCGCGGCCGGTGAAGAAGGCCAGCTTGTGCGGGGCGGTCTCGTGCAGCGGGGCCAGCCAGCCGACGGCGGTCGAGATCGCCTCGTCCCAGCTGATCTCCTCGAACTCGCCTGAGCCGCGCGGGCCGGTGCGCCGCAGCGGCGCGCGCAGGCGCGCGGGAGAATTGTGCTGCATGATCCCGGCCGACCCCTTGGCGCAGAGCACGCCGCGGTTGACCGGGTGGTCGCGGTTGCCCTCGATATAGGCGACCTTGCCCGCCTTCATGTGCACGTTGATGCCGCAGCGGCAGGCGCACATGTAGCAGGTGGTGCGGCGGATCTCGTCCGAGACCGGGGGCGAGGTGTCGATCTGCGGCTGCTGGCTCATGGTCATCCCTGTCGGTGCCGGTCGCAGGCTAGGGGGCTGCGGCCGGATGGTAAAGCCCGATCGCGGCGCTCAGCCGCGTTCGGCCAGTGGCAGGTAGGGGCGCGGGGCGGGGCCGTCATAGAGGGTCAGCGGGCGGATCAGGATGTTGTTCCGGCGCTGCTCGAGGCACTGGATCACCCAGCCGGGCATCCGGCCAATGGCGAAGATCGGCACGTAGAGATCCATCGGGATGCCGTGCAGCTGGTAGATCACGCCCGAGTAGAAATCGACGTTCACGTTCAGCCCGTGGCGGGCATAGGGCTTCATCGCCTCGACCACCGCCTGCAGGATTTCGTACCATTCCGGGGCGCCCATCTCGGCGCCGAGCTGGCGCACGCCCTCGCGCATGTGGCGGGCGCGGGGATCTTCCTTGCGATAGACGCGGTGGCCGAAGCCGGTGACGGCCTCGCGCGCGGCGCGCCTGGCCTTGACATAGGCCTCGGCGATGTCGGGGCTGCCGATGTCGCGCACCATCTTCATCACGTCCTCGGCGGCGCCGCCATGCGCCGGGCC
>JAGRMU010000554.1:388-1042 GCA_020441165.1 Sedimentitalea sp. | reverse complement strand
TGCGGTCCGCCCAGTCCGAGAGCCCGACCAGCGCCAGCTGCCGCTCGGCGCGCTCCATCCGCTCGGGCCGCGCCACGCCGGACAGCTCCAGCGGCAGGGCCACGTTCTCGCGCACGCTGCGCCACGGCAGAAGGCCGAACTGCTGGAACACCATCGACACGCATTCGCGCCGCACCCGGCGCAGATCGCCCGCGCTGGCGCCGGCGATGTCGCAGCTCCAGTCGTCGTCATGCACGCGCACCGTGCCGCGCGCCATCGGGTTGAGCCCGTTCACCGCCCGCAGGAGGGTCGACTTGCCCGAGCCCGAAAGGCCCATCAGCACCAGGATCTCACCCGTCGCCACGTCGAGCGAGCAGTCATGCACGCCCAGTACCTGCCCGGTCGCCGCCTGGATCTCCTGCCGGCTCTGGCCCGCATCCATCAGCGGCAGCGCCTTGCCGGGCTGCTCGCCGAAGACGATGCTGACATTGTCGAACTCGACCGCGTTGCTCATTTGCGTGTCACCCTCAGCATCCGGTCGAGCATGATCGCCACCACCACGATGATCAGCCCCGATTCGAAGCCGAGCCCGGTATTGACCTGGTTCAGCGCCCGCACCACCGGCACGCCCAGCCCGTCGGCGCCGACCAGCGCGGCGATCACCACCATCGACAG
>JAGRMU010000554.1:148-380 GCA_020441165.1 Sedimentitalea sp. | reverse complement strand
TCTGGTTGAGGCCGGTCATGATCTGCGGCAATGCGTAGGGCAGCTCGATCTTGAACAGGGTCTGGCGCGGCTTGGCGCCGAAGGCCTGGGCCGCCTCCAGCAGCGCCTGCGGCGTCGAGGCGATGCCGAGCTGGGTCAGCCGGATCGGCGCCGGCAGCACGAAGATCACCGTCGCGATCAGCCCGGGCACCATGCCGATGCCGAAGAACACGATGGCCGGGATCAGGTAGAC
>JAGRMU010000554.1:0-143 GCA_020441165.1 Sedimentitalea sp. | reverse complement strand
GGCAGGGTCTGCATCAGGTCGAGCACCGGCGCCACGTAGCGGTAGAGCCGCGGCCGGTGCGCCACCGCGATGCCGATCGGCACCCCGACGCCCATGCAGACCACGCAGGCCGACAGCACCAGCGTCAGGCTTTCGGTGGTCTC
>JAGRMU010000553.1 GCA_020441165.1 Sedimentitalea sp. | reverse complement strand
TGCAGGAGGACAAGCTGCTCTCGGCGGAGGACGTGCTGCAGAGCGCGCTGCGCCTGCAGAGCGACAACCCGGCGCTGCTGAATGCCCTGGGCAATGTCTATATCCGCATGGAAGACTGGCCGCGCACCGACGGCGTGATCGAGCGGCTGGGCCGGATCGGGACCGACCAGGCCGGGCTGGTCGCCAACGAGCTGACCGCGCGCAAGCTGGCGGCGCAGAACCGCGGCGACGAGCTGCAATCCTTCCTCAGCGGGCTGGCGGACGGCGAATCCGGGCTGCAGGCCGCGGCCTCGATCATCCGGTTGCGGGTGGCCCAGGGCGATGTCGCCGGGGCGCTGGCCTATACCGACGAGCTGCTGGCCAAGACGCCGGAGAATACCGCCCTGCGGTTCATCCGTGCCGGGCTTCTGGCCATCGACGGCAAGCCCGGCGAGGCGGATGCGATCCTGCGCCAGCTGCTCGCCGAGAACCCGCAGGACGAGCGGGTCTGGCTGGTGCTCTACAACCTGCACCGCAGCCGCGGCGAGGACGAGGTCGCGGCGCAGGTGCTCGCCGATGCCCAGGCCGCCCTGCCGGACAGCGCCAACCTGAAATGGCTCGAGGCGGGCGTCGCCGAGCAGCAGGGCGATATCGAGCGGGCCATCGCCATCTACGAGGAGCTCTATGCCGCCAACAGCGGCGCGCTGGTGGTGGCCAACAACCTGGCCAGCCTGATCTCGACCCATCGCGAGGATGACGCGACCCTGCAGCGGGCCTATGAGATCGCCCGCCGCCTGCGCGGCACCGACGTGCCGCAGTTCCAGGACACCTATGGCTGGATCGCCTACCGGCTGGGCAACCACGAGGAGGCGCTGGAATATCTCGCGCCCGCCGCCGCCGCCCTGCCCGGCGATCCGACGGTGCAGTTCCACCTGGCCTCGGCCCAGGCCGCGCTGGGGCAGGATGCCGAGGCGCTGGCCAGCTTCCAGAAGATCGCCGAACAGGTCGCCGCCGGCGCCCCGCGCCCGCCCTTCATGGACACGGTCGAGGCCGAGATCGCCCGGCT
>JAGRMU010000552.1:1287-1606 GCA_020441165.1 Sedimentitalea sp. | reverse complement strand
TTCGCCCCTTCCGGCCCAGATTTGCAGATGCTTTTCCCACGCCTTTCGGGCAAAGACCAGCAACGGGCGGGGCCTGTTGCAACCGGTCGGCGCTTGGCCCACAAGGCGGGCGCGCCGGCCCGCGGGCGGAGGCGCTGCGAGAGGGTGCGATGGACCGTCCAGATCAGCCGAACCGGGATCCCCTCCCGCGTCTCGTCGCCGTGGTGGTCACCCATAACCGCCTGGCGCAGCTGCGGATCACCCTGCCGCGGCTGCTGGAGAGCCCCGCCGCGGAGCTCGCCGGGGTGGTGGTGGTCGACAATGCCTCGCCCGACGGCAC
>JAGRMU010000552.1:0-1196 GCA_020441165.1 Sedimentitalea sp. | reverse complement strand
GCGGTGGCGCTCTTCGATCCCGACTGGATCGTGGTGATGGATGACGATGCGCGCCCCGAACCCGGCGCGCTGGCGCGGTTCCATGCCGCCGACCGCTCCGGGGCCGAGGCCTGGGCCGCGGCGGTCTATCACCCAGACGGGCGCATCTGCGACATCAACCGGCCCTCGATCAATCCGTTCTGGCACCGCGAGGTGCTGATCCGGATGCTGGGCGGGGCCGGGCGCGATGGCTTCCACCTGGGCCCGGGCGATTACGCGGCCACGGAGCCCCGCGACATCGACGGCACCTCCTTCGTCGGGCTGTTCGTGTCGCGTGCGGCCATCGACCGGGTCGGTTTTCCCGACGGGCGCCTGTTCCTTTATGGCGATGACGTGCTCTACACGCTGGGGCTCACCCGCGCCGGCGGGCGCATCCGTTTCGACCCGGCCCTGCGGTTCGAGCATGATTTCTCGACCATGACCGAGACCGACCGGCGGTTCCGTCCCTTGTGGAAAAGCTACTACCATTACCGCAACCTGCTGATGGTCTACCGGATGGCGGCGGGGGCGTTCTTCTGGCCGGCGCTGGCGGTGGTGCTGCCGAAATGGCTGCTCAAGGTGCGGCATCATTCCGGCGAGCGGCGGGCCTATCTGCGCCTTCTGGCCAAGGCGGTCGGCCATGGATTGAGCCGCAACACCGATGTCGCCCATGACCAGGTGGTGGCCTGGGCCGAGGGCCCCTCCTGAGCCGGCCGCCACTCGATCCGGCTTGTCAAATCGCCGCCGGATCGGCACTGGAGGGGGATGCAGACCGGCCCCTCAGATCCATCGACGCCAGGCCCGTCACCGCGCGGCGCCGCGCGGCCGGCCTCGCGGCTGGCGCCGGTGGTGCTGGCGCTGATCGTCCTCTGCACCGGGATCGAGCTGGTCCTGATGGCCGCCGATGCCGGGCTGATCGGCACCCCGCTCTGGCGCGGGCTGGCCTATCAGAACGGCGCCTTCTGGGCGGGGCTCCTGCACAACTGGCGGCCGAACTTCGCCGCGCAGCCCTGGCTGATGTTCGCCACCTACGCCTTCCTGCACAGCGGCTTCTGGCACCTGGCGGGCAACATGATGACGCTGGTGTTCCTGGGCGACATCGTGGTGGCTCGGGTCGGACAGGCAGGGTTCACGGCGCTCTACGCGGTCTCGGCGATCGGCGGCGGGCTGGGCTTCGG
>JAGRMU010000551.1 GCA_020441165.1 Sedimentitalea sp. | reverse complement strand
GATCCCGGTGCAGAGGACGATCAGCCCCAGCACCACCGGTGCCAGCCTCGGGGCAGGCCGCGCGGCGCCGCGCGGTGACGGGCCTGGCGTCGATGGATCTGAGGGGCCGGTCTGCATCCCCCTCCAGTGCCGATCCGGCGGCGATTTGACAAGCCGGATCGAGTGGCGACCGGCTCAGGAGCGGCCCTCGGCCCAGCCCATCACCGCGTCATGGGGCACGCCGGTCCGGCCGCGAAAGCCGTCGCTCACCGCCTTGCCCAGCAGGCGCAGATAGGTGCGGCGCTCGCCGGGATGGTGGCGCACCTTGAGCAGCCATTTCGGCAGCGCCAGCAGCAGCACCAGCCAGAAGAACCCCCCCGCCGCCCGCCGGTAGAGCAGGAAGAGGTTGCGGTGATAGTAATAGGCCTTCCAGAGCGGCCGGAACCGGCCCGCCGATTGCGCGAAGGTCGAGCAGTCATGCTCGAAGCGGATCTGCGGGAAAAATCCGATCCGCCCCCCCGCCAGGCGCAGCCCCAGGCTGTAGAGCCCGTCGTCGCCATAGACGAAGAGCGCGCCATCCGGAAAGCCGACCCGCTCGACCATCTGCCGCGACACGAAGAAGCCGACGAAGGAGGTGATGTCCACCGCCACCGGCACGGCGCCGGCATAGACCTCGGGGCGGATGTGGAAACTGTCGCGCCGGCCCAGGCGCAGCAGGGTGGTGAAGAAACCCCGCAGGTTCCAGAACGGGTTGCGCGAGGGGCGGTTCATCTCGCAGATCGCCCCGTCCGGGTAATAGACCGCCGCCGCCACCGCGTCCCAGCCGGCCAGATCCGCCGCCTGGAAGGCCGCCAGCGCGCCGGGCTGCGGGCGCCCGTCATCGTCCATCAGCACCAGCCAGTCCGGATCGTGCCGCGTCATGGCCTGGCGCATCCCCCATTCGAAGCCCCCTGCGCCGCCCAGATTGGTGCGGGCGGTCAGCACCTCGAGGCGCGGGTCGGTCTGCGCGGCGAGCCAAGCGCCGGTGCCGTCGCCCGAGAGGTTGTCGACCACCACCAGCGCCGCCAGCTCCCGCTCCGGGCTGGCCAGCAGCCGGGCCACGGTCTCGCGCAGCTGCGCCAGCCGGTTATGGGTAACCACCACCGCCACCAGGCGCCGGGGCGCGGGGCCCGCCTGCGCCGCTTCCGCCTGGTTGTGATCGCCCATCGCAGCCTCTCGCAGCGCCCGGACCCCCGAGGCCGGCGCGCCCGCCTTGTGGGCCAAGCGCCGCCCGGTTGCAACAGGCCCCGCGGCGGGGCCGGGGCAGGGGCCGCGCCCCGGGCGCGGGCGGCTTGTCATTCGGCAAGGCCCGTGGGAAAAGCCCCCGGAACCACGAGGCTGGAAGGGACGAAGCTTGGACATCTTGCTGGTAGGGGCCGGCCTGTCGGGGGCGGTGATCGGGCGGATGCTGGCCGAGGCGGGGCATCGCGCCACGGTGATCGACGCGCGCGCCCATGTCGGCGGCAACTGCCATACCGAGCGCGATCCCGAGACTGGCGTGCTGGTGCATGTCTACGGCCCGCACATCTTCCACACCGACGATGAAGAGGTCTGGGACTACGTGAACGGCTTCGCCCGCTTCCTGCCTTTCAAGAACCGGGTCAAGACCACCGCCCGCGGCCAGGTCTTCTCGCTGCCGATCAACCTGCACACGATCAACCAGTTCTACGGCAAGACCTTCCGCCCCGACGAGGCCCGCGCGTTCATCGCCGAGCAGGCCGACAGGACCATCACCGATCCGCAGAGCTTCGAGGAGCAGGCCCTGGCCTTCGTCGGCCCCGATCTCTACGAGACCTTCTTCAAGGGCTATACCGAGAAGCAATGGGGCTGCTCGCCCACCGAGCTGCCGGCCTCGATCCTCAAGCGCCTGCCGGTGCGCTTCAACTACGACGACAACTATTTCTTCCACCGCTTCCAGGGCATGCCCGAGGAGGGCTACACCCCGATGATCGCGGCCATTCTCGATCACCCGGGGATCGATGTGCATCTGGAGACGCCCTTCGCGCCGGAGAGGGCCGCCCGCCACGACCATGTCTTCTGGTCCGGGCCGCTGGACGGCTATTTCGGCTACGGCCTGGGCCGGCTGGGCTACCGGACGCTGGATTTCGAGCGCTTCCGGGCGGAAGGCGACTGGCAGGGCTGCGCGGTGATGAACTACGGCGACCGCGACGTGCCCTGGACACGGATCACCGAGCACAAGCACTTCGCCCCCTGGGAGGATCACGCGGGCAGCGTGCTCTACCGCGAAAGCGCCCGGGCCTGCGGGCCGGACGACATTCCCTATTACCCGATCCGCCTCGTGGAGGAGAAGGCGCTGCTGGCCGAGTACATCGCCCGCGCCGAGGCCGAGACCGGCGTCACCTTCACCGGGCGCCTCGGCACCTACCGCTATCTCGACATGGACGTGACCATCCGCGAGGCCCTGGACACCGGCCGCGCCTTCCTCGCTCACCAGCAGGCGGGCAGCGCGATGCCGGCTTTCGTCAAACCACCACTCTGACCCAGCAGGCAAGCAGCAGATCATGCAAGATAAGTTTCCAAATTTGAAGGGCACGATTTTCATCGTGACTTATGGCCGCTCGGGCTCGACCCTCCTGCAAAGCCTGCTCCAATCGATCCCCGGCGCCCATATCACCGGGGAAAATCACAATCTGATGGAAACTCTGTTCATGGCGTCGGAGCGGGCTCGCAAAACCCGCCAAACCTGGGGAAAGGACCTACTGCCCAAAGATCACCCTTGGTATGGTGCAGATGAGATCACCCCAGTCCGCTTTGAGCGGCGTCTGGTGCAGAATTTCGTCGATGAAATTCTGCACCCCCCGCAAGATGCACGCTGGTTCGGTTTCAAGGAAATCCGATATTCCGCCTTGGGCGACCGCTTCGAAGCCTTTCTGAATTTCTACCAAAGAAATTTTCCAAACCCTTTTTTCGTGTTCAATTCCCGAAATGCCGAAGAAGTGGCGAAATCCGCCTGGTGGGTAGACTGGCCCACCGAGGAAGTGCTGGAGATGGTGCGCAGCATGGATCGACGTTTCGCAGAATTCGCTACCGCCAACCCGAGCGTATCCCATCATGTTTTCTATGAGGAAACGGTGCGGGACCCCGCCACGCTGCAGCCACTTTTCGACAAGCTGGGCGAGCCCTTCGATCCGAGCGCCGCCCAAGCGAAGCTGGCAACGCGCCTGACCCACTGAGTGCAGGTGGGGT
>JAGRMU010000550.1 GCA_020441165.1 Sedimentitalea sp. | reverse complement strand
CGGTGATCGACGCGCTGGCCGAGGATACCCGCAAGACCGCCGATTTCGACGGCCGCGCCTATGCGCTGGCCCTCGCGTCGCAGCGGCTGCTGGCGGCGATCGGCCTCTGGCCGCGGATCGTCGAGCACGCCCAGCCGATGCTGGAGATCAAGGTGACCGATGGCCATGCCGGGGCGGGTCCATCGCCGTTCCTGCTGCATTTCGATCACGCCGAGATCGAGGACGGGCCGATGGGCTTCATGGTCGAGGACCGGCACCTGCGCCGCGCCTTCCTGGAGGCGATGGCGGCGGAACCGGCGATCACGCAACTGAGCGGCCGGACCGTGGTGGCCCAGGAGGCCGGGGCGGACCGGGTGACGGTGACGCTGGACGATGGCGCGACGCTCTCGGGCCGGGTGCTGGTGGGCTGCGACGGACGCACCAGCGGCACCGCCAGCCGCGCCGGCATCAGACGCATCGGCTGGGACTACGGCCAGACCGCGCTGGTCTGCGCGGTGGCCCATGAGAAGCCCCATCACGGCATCGCGCACCAGTTCTTCATGCCGCCCGGACCGCTGGCGATCCTGCCGCTGACCGGGAACCGCAGCTCGATCGTGTGGAGCGAGCGGCGCGCGACGGCGGACGCGATCAACGCGCTGGACGATGCCGGTTATCTGCAGGTGCTGCGACCGCGCTTCGGCGATTTCCTCGGCCGCCTTTCGCTGGCCGGAAAGCGCTTTGCCTATCCGCTGAACCTGACCATCGCCGAAAGCTTCGTCGCGGACCGCGTGGCGCTGGTCGGTGATGCGGCGCACGGGATGCACCCGATTGCCGGTCAGGGGTTGAATGCCGGTCTGCGCGACGTCGCGGCGCTGGCCGAGACCCTGATCCTGGCGCAGCGGCGCGGCGAGGATATCGGCGCCCCGGCGGTTCTGCAGCGCTATCAGCAATGGCGGCGCTTCGACACCGCCACCTTGGCGCTCGCCACCGACGCCTTCAACCGCCTGTTCGCGAACGACAATCCCCTTCTGCGCTTCGGCCGTGACCTGGGCATGGGCGCGCTCGGCGCGCTGGCCCGCCTGCGCCGCGGCTTCATCCGCGAGGCCGCCGGGCTGACCGGCGACCTGCCCCGCCTGATGCAGGGGCAACGGGTCTAGAGCACGTTGCGTCTAATCGG
>JAGRMU010000549.1 GCA_020441165.1 Sedimentitalea sp. | reverse complement strand
AGCTTCTTCACCGGCACCTCCAGCTTCTTGCCCGAGAGCGTCCGGGGCACCTCGGCGATCTCGACGATCTCGTCGGGAACGAAGCGTGGCGAGACCGCGTCGCGGATCGCGGCCTCGATCCGCGATTTCAGGCCGTCGTCCAGACGGGCGCCGGGCGCGGGCACGACGAAAAGCGGCATGAAACTGTCGCGGCCGAGGAACTCCAGGTCGACGACAAGGGAATCGGCCACCTCGGGCAGCGCCTCGACCGCCTGGTAGATCTCGGCGCTGCCCAGCCGCAGCCCCTTGCGGTTGATCGTGGCATCCGAGCGCCCATAGATCACCGCGCCGCCCTCCGGCGTGATCTCGATCCAGTCGCCATGGCGCCAGACGCCCGGGTAGGTGTCGAAATAGCTCTCGCGCAGGCGGGTACCGTCCGGATCCCCCCAGAGGTAGAGCGGCATCGACGGCAAGGGCTCGGTGCAGACCAGCTCGCCCACCGCGCCGATCAATTCGCGCCCCTCCTCGTCGAAGGCGCGCACCGCATTGCCCAGGAACCGGCACTGCATCTCGCCGGCGCGCACCGGCAGCATCGGATTGCCGCCCACGAAGGCGCCGCAGAAATCGGTGCCGCCCGAGATCGGCGCCAGCCAGACATCCGGCTTGACCGCCTCATAGACCCAGCCGTAGGCATCGGCGGTCAGCGGCGATCCGGTGGCGCCGAGCGCGCGCAGGGCGGACAGGTCCAACTGGTCGCGGGGGCGCAGGCCAGCCTTCAGGCAGGCCGCGAAGAACGCCGCCCCCGCGCCGAAGAAACTCAGCCGCTCGGCGGCAACGAAGCGCCAGACCACCCCCATGTCGGGATGGTTCGCGGCGCCGTCGAACATCGCCACCGTGGCCCCCTGCCCCAGCGCGCCGAGCTGCGTGTTCCACATGATCCAGCCCGAGGAGGTCAGCCAGCAGAAGCGGTCTTCGGCCCCGATGTCCTGATGCAGAGCCTGTTTGCTGGCCTCCAGAAGCACCCCGCCATGGCCGTGCACGATCGGCTTGGGATTGCCGGTGGTGCCCGAGGAATAGACCACCCAGAGCGGATGATCGAAGGGCACCTGCACGAACGCGAGCGCCGCGTCCTGCCCGATCAAGTCCGACCAGGGCATGGCCCCCTCCGGCACCGGCCCGGTCACCGGCACGCGCACCTCGTGTTGCAGCGTCGGCAGCCCGGCGACGAT
>JAGRMU010000548.1 GCA_020441165.1 Sedimentitalea sp. | reverse complement strand
CGATCACCTCGCCGTCCATGTTGAAGAGCGGCCCGCCCGAGTTGCCGCGGTTGATCGCGGCATCGGTCTGGATGTAGTCGTCATAGGTGCCGCTCAGCGCCCGGTTGCGGGCCGAGACGATCCCCACCGAGACCGAGAACCCCTGGCCCAGCGGGTTGCCCATCGCCATCACCCAGTCGCCGACCTCGGCCTTGTCGCTGTCGCCGAAGCTGACGAAGGGCAGCGGCGCGTCATGCTCGACCTTCAGCAGCGCGATATCGGTGTTGGGATCGGTGCCAACCACCGTGGCCTTCAGCTCCTCGCCGTTGAAGAACTCGATCAGGATCTCGTCGGCGCCGTCGATCACGTGGTTGTTGGTGACCACGAAGCCATCCTCTGAGATCACGAACCCCGACCCCAGCGCCGAGGACCGGCGCGGGCGCTGGCCCTCGCGGTTGTTGCGCTCCTGGAAGTCGCGGAAGAAATCCTCGAAGGGCGAGCCCTCCGGCACGATCCCCTGCGGCCCGGTGCGCCCCGCGACCATCGTCGTGGTGGTGATGTTGACCACCGAGGGGCTGATCTTCTTGGCCAGCGGCGCCAGGCTTTCGTATTCCGCCTGCGCCATCAGCGCCTGCAGCAGCAGGAAGACCATGGTCAGGGCCGAGAGCCAGATCAGCCGCAGGCGCGCCTGCGCGCCGGGCTGCCGGTCGATTGTTCGGGAAACTGCCTGTGGCTGCACTGTTTCTTCTCCTTCTTGACGGCTTGGGCGCCGCACCCGGATAGCGCACCCTTCGTCCGGCGCGCCAGATATGCTGGCAATGTAGTGGCTTTGCCCGCCCCCGCAAAGTCTGTTGCAGCGGCTCAAGTATATGTGAGCCGGCTCAGGCGCCCAGCCAATGGGCGATCCAGAGCAGGATCAGCCCGGTGACCAGACCCAGCGCCCCGATCTGCCGCCGCGCCGTCTCGGGCAGGGTCCGCAGCATCTCGAGCAGCTGCTCGACAAGCGAAGGGGCCAGCATCCAGGCCAGCCCCTCGACGATCAGTACCAGCCCGAGGGCCAGAAAGACGGTCTCGATCACTCGGTGACCGCCTCGCCCGCGGGTGCGCTTGCCGGATTCGCGGTGCGCTGGGTGCGTTGCGCGGGCTGGGACGAGAGTGCGCTCTGCCCGGCGCCCTCGGCCGACTTGAAGTAGTTGAAGAACTCCGAGTCGGGCGACATCACCATCGAGGAGTTCTGTCCCTTGAGGGCGCGCTGATAGGCGGTCAGCGAGCGGTAGAACTCGAAGAACTCCTCGTCCTGGCCGAAGGCTTCGGCGAAGATCGAGTTGCGCAGCGCGTCGGCCTCACCCTGGATGATCTCGGCCTCGCGCCGCGCCTCCGAGACCAGTTCGACCACCGTCCGGTCGGCCTGGGCGCGAACCCTTTGCGCCGCCTCGTTGCCGCGGGCGCGCTCGTCGGTGGCCTCGCGCTCGCGCTCGGCCCGCATCCGCTCGAAGGTCGCCTCGAGGTTCTGCGAGGGCAGATCGGT
>JAGRMU010000116.1 GCA_020441165.1 Sedimentitalea sp. | reverse complement strand
TAGGCCGCCACCGGCGCATCCGACTGGGTGCCCTGGGTGCGGCAGGCGCAGAACCAGCAGAGGCGCCGACAGAAGGGAACGTGCACGTAGAGTGAGATTTGCGCGCCCGAGGGGATCCGGGCGATCCAGTCGGCGTGCGCGTCCGGCCCCACGTCATGGCCGAAATGGGGCGCGGTCGGATAGCTTGTATAGCGCGGCACCTTGGCGTCGAAGAGACCCAGCTGCGCCAATTGCGATTTGTGTTCCATCCGGCTAGGATTACGTGCGATAAACCCATCCATCCTTGACGTAGATCAAGTGAGCCGGGCGACGCCGCGAGACCCGAGACAAGGACCGTTTGCAGACCGATGACGATTGCGACAGGACAGACCCATCTGCCGAGCTGCACGGATTGCCCGATCCGGCACCGGGCGGTCTGCGCGCGCTGCGAGCCGGACGAGCTGCAGACGCTGGACGCGATCAAGTATTACCGCAGTTTCGAGGCCGGGCAGACGATCATCTGGTCGGGCGACAAGATGGATTTCGTCGGCTCGGTGGTCTCGGGCATCGCCACCCTGACCCAGACCATGGAGGACGGCCGCACCCAGATGGTGGGCCTGCTGCTGCCGTCGGATTTCGTCGGCCGGCCCGGGCGCGACGGTGCGCCCTATGACGTGGTCGCGACCACCGACATCATGATGTGCTGTTTTCGCAAGAAGCCCTTCGAGCAGTTGATGATGACCACGCCGCATATCGCGCATCGCCTTCTGGAGATGACCCTCGACGAGCTCGATGCCGCGCGCGAATGGATGCTGGTGCTGGGCCGCAAGACCGCCCGCGAGAAGATCGCCAGCCTGCTCAGCATCGTCGCCCGCCGCGACGCCTCGCTGGATGCCCGCCGCCCGGGCGGGCCGATGATCTTCGACCTGCCGCTGACCCGCGAGGCGATGGCCGATTACCTGGGGCTGACCCTCGAGACCGTCAGCCGCCAGATGTCGGCGCTCAAGCGCGACGGGGTGATCCGGCTGGAGGGCAAGCGCCATGTCACCGTGCCGGACATGGGCCGGCTGATGGAAGAGGCGGGCGACGACAGCGACGGCGGCTGCCTCGCCTGACCGCTTTGCCCGTGCGGCGCATACCTTTCGCAGATGTCGACCCGGCGCGCGCCATGGCGCTTGTCTGCGCGCCCCGTCGGTGCCAGCATGGCCGAAAGACAGCGGCATGAGGAGGCCGGAATGGGCATCGACAGCCTGATCGTGATGTTGATCGTCGGCGCCATCGCCGGATGGCTGGCCGGAAAGATCATGGCGGGCGGCGGCTTCGGGCTGCTGGTGAACATGGTCCTGGGCATCGTCGGCGCCTTCGTCGCCGGGCTGATCCTGCCGGCGCTGGGATTCTCGGTGGGCGGCAGCGTGCTGTCGGCGATCGTCCATTCGACCATCGGCGCGGTGATCGTTCTGGCGTTGATCCGGCTGGTCAAGCGGGTCTGACCGAGCGGACCGTTCGGTCGCGCGGAGAAAGCGCTGTTCGAATCGACTGTGCCGCTTTCGCCCCAAGGAAAGACGCGCGTTGATGGGCCGCGCGACAACGCCGGACAGGCGCATCCTGCGTCCGCCCCGTGATGACCCGCGGCCCCGATTTGCGCGAAGCGCGCCTGTCAGTGCGCCATCAGCACCGGCACCGGGGCGTTTTCCAGCATGTTGCGGGTGGCCCCGCCGAGAATCGCCTCGCGGAAGCGCGAATGGCCATAGGCGCCCATCACCACAAGGTCGGCGCTGGTGTCCGAGGCGTGGCGCTTGATCACGTCCGACACCCGGTTCATCGTCTTGCTGAGCACGTCGATTTCGCAGGTCACCCCGTGGCGGGCCAGCATCTGCGACAGCAGGCCACCCGGGTCGGACCGCTCGGGGCCATGGCTGGGCGGATCGATGATCGCGATATGCACCAGATCGGCGGCCACCAGGAAGGGCAGGGCCTTGCGGATCGCGGCCATCGCCTCGGCGCTCTCGTTCCAGGCCACGACGATGGTGCGGAACTGGCCCTTGGCCTCGTTCTTGTCGGGGACCACCAGCACCGGCGCCTGGCCGTCGAAGAGCGCCGCCTCGACCACCGGCTCGACCTCGGCACCGCGCTTGTCGCCATAGGGCTGCGGCAGCACCACCAGATCGGCAAAGCGGGCGCGCAGGGCGACGTGCCGGGCCAGGTCGGCGATCTGCGCCACGCCATCCTCGGCGGACCAGCGCACCCCGGACTTGCCCAGAACGCCCCTTGCATGGGCGAGGACCGCGGCGGCCTCCTCATGGGCCCGGCTGAGGGTTTCCTGCAGGATCATCGCGTTGGCGCCGGCGTAGTAATAGCCGGTCTGGGTGCGGTCGACCCCGAGGCACAGCGCCTCGACATGGGCATCCTGCGCCTCGGCCAGCGCGATCAGCTGGTTCAGCGGCGCGTCCGCGAGGGTCGGATCAGTCAGAACGGTCAGGAGCGATTTGTAAGCCATCGGTGCCTCGCATGTGCTGTCATGGCCACGGCAGTATGGGAATACGCGCCGCGATGATATGTCCTGATGCGTCTCATAGAAATGCTGGCATTGTCTTGATGCAGATCAAAGCGGGTGCGGGCGGCGACCTGCAAAAAGCGCGCATCCTGAAAAGATATGCGCATGACGCAGGTTTTGTGTCGCGCGCGGTCGGGGTTAAGACAGAGGGACCCAGAATGTCTAATTACATCAAGCTTTTCGCGCTTGGCATCGTCGTCGTGATATCGATGATCGCGGTCAACTATGCGCGCGACGTGGCCTATATGGTCCATGCCATCATCGTGATGCTGGTGGCCATGGGGCTGTTCATCTGGACGCTCCGGCACACCGACGATCCGGTCTACAAGCTCGACTATTCCGGCGAGTACATGGACGGCGTGGTGCGCGCTGGGGTGATCGCGACCGGCGCCTGGGGCGTCGTGGGCTTCCTGGTCGGCACGTTCATCGCGTTCCAGCTGGCCTTTCCGCAGCTCAACTTCGACTGGCTGCAGGGCCACGGCAACTTCGGTCGGCTGCGCCCGCTGCACACGTCGGGGGTGATCTTCGCCTTCGGCGGCAATGCCCTGATCGCGACCTCGTTCTTCGTCGTCCAGCGCACCAGCGCCGCCCGCCTCTGGGGCGGCAACCTGGCCTGGTTCGTGTTCTGGGGTTACCAGCTGTTCATCGTGCTGGCCGCGACCGGCTACCTGCTGGGCGCCACCCAGTCCAAGGAATATGCCGAGCCGGAATGGTACGTGGACATCTGGCTGACCATCGTCTGGGTGTCCTACCTGGCGGTCTTCCTGGGCACGCTCGTCAAGCGCAAGGAGCCGCATATCTACGTGGCCAACTGGTTCTACCTGAGCTTCATCGTCACCGTGGCGATGCTGCACCTGATGAACAACCTGTCGCTGCCGGTCTCGATCTGGGGCTCCAAGTCGGTGCAGGTCTTCTCGGGTGTACAGGACGCGATGACCCAGTGGTGGT
>JAGRMU010000547.1 GCA_020441165.1 Sedimentitalea sp. | reverse complement strand
AGACCTCGGCCCCGATCCCGGAAGTGGCGTAGCCCCGCGAGCCGAAGGCGACAAGCCGACCGTCGTTCTCGGCGAAGAACATCATGGTGTGGCGGATGTCGAAATGGCGCACGATCCCGTCGAGCACCGCGTCGGTCAGTTCCTCGAAATCCTGGGCGCCGGACAGGGCGTCGCAACAGGCCCGCGCCGCCGCGAGCATCGGCGTGCCGCGGCGCTCGGGCTGCAGGATGGGCGGCCCGACCGCTTCGATGCCGCGAACCCGGAAGATATCCGCGCCGAGAAGCCGGAACACGCCCTCCAGCCCGTGGTGCGAGGCGATGCCGGCAAGCTTGGCCTTCATCACCTCGAAGAGCGGGCCGGAGGTCTGCGTTTCCTCGAAGTCGAGGTCCAGTCGATACTGCGCCATCGTCGTGGCATCGATGACCGCAACGCAGGCTTGACGCGTCGCCAGAAGGTTGGCCCGGGTCTTGTTGAAGAACTGGTAGGAAAGCGCCACACGCGCATCGTCCACCCAGTGAACCTGACTGATCATCGAGACGTTGGGCTGGCCCTCCACATCGCAGGTGCAGAGCGTGGAGGCACAGACACCCTCCAGGGCGCCGCGGATCGCGCGCAGATCGAGCGCGCTCACCGGGACATCTCCGTTCCCGCGCCGGGACCAGGGGTCTGGGTGAAGACGCGCTCGGGCAGGAATTCGACCGAGACCAGATCGTCGGGATCGTGGGCATGGTAGGCTTCGGCCTGCGGCCGGGTATAGCCCAGTTCGACCAACTCGTCGGCCAGGACCGCGCATTGCCGCGCCACCTCGCAGAGATCTCCGGGGCGGAGCGCGGCGATCTGCGCCCGCGGCGCCTTGACCTGGATCGAGCGATGATCGCGGGCCCGGCTGAAGGTGGCGGCGATGGGGCTGCCGGCCGCGAGCGCATCGAGGAGCGCCCTGTTCCGGGTCTCGGAGATCAGCGCCCGCACGGTGCCGCTCCGCTCGATGCGCGCGGCAACGCCGGAGCCGACCAGCGGCCGTCCGTCCGTGGACCGTACGCCCAGCGAGACCGCGACGCCGCCCTGGATGAGCGCCACCAGGTCGGCGGTCAGAATCCCGCTCTCGGCGCGCGAAGCCTGCCATGCGGCGAGATCTTGGGAAGGGCTGGTATGGTCCGAAACGGGCATCCCGGAATTCCGCCGACTCGGGACTGGGCGATGCGACCGATCCCTTCTGCCGGTTGACTATACTCGAGGCGCCGGTTTCCGAAAAGCGGGTACCTGGACCGCTCCAGGACCTTGGCGGGCAGCCGGGCGGGTGCGGGCCGCCCGGCCTTCGGGTCAGTTCGAGGCAGCCGCCTGCACCGCCGGCTTGTCCGGCGACCGCGCAACCAGCCCGTCGATCGAGATCACGTGCAGGCCCGCCTCCGGATCGTGCGAGACGCTCCAGGCGCCGGGCAGGGAAACCGAGGCGGCGACACGCTCGGGCTGCGTAACCTTGCCGCCGACGCTGCGGTGTGACTGGAGCAACTCGCGCGTCACCATGGGTTCCACGAAGGTCAACGCGCCGTCCCAGGCGCCGTAGATCAGCACCGCCTCGAAGGGCTGGCCCGAGAAGATCGAAGCCGTCATGTCCACCCAGTGCTCTCCCATCGCCGGAACCGGTTCGACCTGCGGCGGCGGCATGTAGTTGGCCGGCATCAGGGTCGCATCGGGCCGGTTGCCCGCCTTCTGCATGAAAAGCGGATCAGAAGGGTCGATCGCCAGCCGCTCGGCCTCGCTGGTCATGTAGAAATGCACGTCGAAATGCGGGCTGTCGAAGAGACCCTCGGGCGCATGGCCATGGGGCATCCAGTCGAGCGCGACATGATCGTAGCCGGCCGCACGCGCAGCCTCGGGCAGCGGCACGGACACAAGCACCATGTCGTGGCCGAGCGAAGCGACGGCCGTCTCGGTCATCTCGACGCCGATGCGGGTGACGGCCCCGGCAGCATCGGTCTCGGCGAAAGCAAGTACGGCGCCGTCGCCAAGCGGCTGCGCCGGACCCTTCTGGATCTCCTGCGCCGTGGTGGCGACCGGGAGGACGAAAACGCCGGCGAACAGCGCAGCGCGGAGGGAAAGTGTGATCATGATCTTCTCCTGGGTAAGACTTGGTCCTTGCGGGCCGTTGAACGAACCGGGCAGTGGTGTGCCCGGTCTCAGGCGCCGCCTTCAGGTCGATCCGTCGGCATCGCAGGGGACCAGAAATTCGGGTCGAGCGTGCCGGCGTCTACCTGAATCAGGGCGCGCCTGCTGGTGGTCTCCATAGCCTATCACTGGCCTAACCGGATGCTAAAAGGTCCTCCGCGCAATGCTAAATTGACGCTAAGGCCCTGTCAGGTTGATCAGGAGCCTCCCATCGAGACAGGCGGTCAATTAACACCCTACGGAGAACGCCGCGCCGAAGGTTTTCCTTGTCCCCGCGAGATCATTTTCCATGCCGACCGAGCCTACCATCGGTTAGCGCTCAGCACACCTGTTGTCGCGAACGCTCGTGCCGAGAGAGGCGTAGTTATCGGTCTGGGGTCCATTCGGCTTGCGCCAAGCTTTTGCCCGTCGCGTTGACAACAGACTGAACCGCCCCGGGTTTACC
>JAGRMU010000546.1 GCA_020441165.1 Sedimentitalea sp. | reverse complement strand
CGATTTCAGCTTCCAGCTCTACCCGGACGATCTGGAGCGGCTGGAATGGTATATCGAGGACGCGATGGCGCGGGTGCCGTTGCTGGGCCGTGCCGGCATCTCCAAGGTGATCAACGGCCCGATCCCCTATGCCCCGGACGGGCTGCCGCTGATCGGGCCGATGCCGGGCGTGCCCAATGCCTTCGAGGCCTGCGTCTTCACCTTCGGCATCGCCCAGGCGGGCGGGGCCGGCAAGGTGCTGGCCGAATGGGTGACCGAGGGCGCCACCGAATGGGACATGTGGGCCTGCGACCCGCGCCGCTACACGTCTTACGCCGACCGCGACTATTGCATCGCCAAGGGGATCGAGACCTACGGACACGAATACGCGATGCATTTTCCGTGGCACAGCTGGCCGGCGGGGCGCGGCAAGCGGCTCTCGTCCCTGCACGGCCGGCTCAAGGACGCAGGCGCGGTCTTCGGCGCCTATAACGGCTGGGAGCGGGCCAACTGGTTCGCCCGGCCGGGCGACGATACCGGCGAGACGGCCACGCAAACCTGGAACCGCGCCGGCCCCTGGGAGGCGCGGATCCGCAAGGAATGCGAGGCGGTGCGCGACGCCTGCGGGGTGATCGCCATTTCCGGCTTCACCCGGCTGAAGGTCGAAGGCCCCGGCGCGCGCGATTTCGTCGACGGGCTGACCGCCTCGCGCCTGCCCGCGCCGGGGCGCGTGGGCCTGGCCTATTTCCCTGATGCGCGGGGCCGGATCCTGACCGAGTGCTCGGTGATGGTGCATGGGCCGGACGAGGTCGGGCTGATCACCGCCGCCGTCGCCCAGTGGCACGATGCCGAGATCTTCGCGCGCCAGGCGCCCGAGGGGATCACCGTGACCGACCATTCCGACGAGGTGGAGTGTCTGCTGGTCACCGGCCCCCAGGCGCGCGAGATCCTCGCCCCGCTGACCGATCACGACCTGGCCGCGCCCTGGCTCTCGGCGCTGTTCGAAGGCCAGATCGCCGGCCAGGACTGCGCGTTGCTGCGGGTCTCCTTCGCCGGTGAGCTGGGATGGGAGATCCACTGCGCCCCCGACGTTGCCCCGGCGATCTGGGACGCGCTGACCGCGGCGGGGGTGAAGCCCTTCGGCATGTTCGCGCTGAATTCCCTGCGCATCGAGAAGGGATATCGCGCCTGGAAGGGAGATCTGTCCACCGATTACAGCCTGCTCGAGGGCGGGCTCGCGCGGTTCATCGACTGGGACAAGCCGGATTTCCCTGGCAAGGCGGCGCTGGAGGCCGAACGGCGCGGCGGATCGAAGAAGCGCTTCGTAACGCTGATCGTCGAGGCCGGCGAGGCCGACGCCCCCACCATGTCGACGCTCTGGCACGGCGGGCAGATCGTCGGCGAGACCACCTCGGGCGCCTGGGGCTACCGTGTCGGGGCCTCCATCGCCCTTGCCATGCTGCGCAGCGACCTCGCCGTGCCCGGCACC
>JAGRMU010000545.1 GCA_020441165.1 Sedimentitalea sp. | reverse complement strand
CCAGCGTCGCCATCAGCTCCTGGAACGTGGGGTTGTCATACTGGAAGTAGTAGTCGGGCCGGGCATAGATGTTGATGTCCATCGGTTCCGTGTGGCTGACGATGGTCAGGCCGAAATCCTTGCCCTTGAACACGGTCTCGAGCCACTGCGCCCATTCGACATTGGTGATCTCGGCCTTGATCCCGACCTCGGCCAGTTGCGCCGCGATGATCTCGCCGCCGCGCCGCGCGTAGGAGGGCGGCGGCAGGTGCAGCGTGGTCTCGAACCCGTCCGGCAGCCCGGCCTCGGCCAGCAGCGCCCTGGATTTCTCCGGATCGAACTGCGAGAGCCCGGTCAGGTCCAGGTAGGCCGGGTTGTGCGGTGCGAAATGGGTGCCGATCGGGGTGCCGAGCCCGAACATGGCGCCGTCGATGATCGCCTGCCGGTCGATGGCATGGGCCACCGCCTCGCGCACCCGCTTGTCGTCGAAGGGCGGGCGCTTGTTGTTCATCGCCAGGATGGTCTCGCCCTCGGTCGAGCCGACCAGCACCTGGAAGCGCGGATCGGCCTCGAACTGCGGCAGGTTCTCGGGGGCCGGGAAGCCGGTGAACACGTCCACGTCCTCGGCCATCATCGCCGCGAAGGCGGCGGTCGGGTCCGAGATGAACTTGAAGCTCGCGGTGTCCAGCAGGGCCGGCGTGCCCCAGTAGTCGGGGTTCTTCTCGATGTCGATCTTGTCGCCCTGCACCCAGTTCACGAAGCGAAAGGCGCCGGTGCCCACCGGCTTGGTCTTGATGTCCTCGCTACTCTCGGGCGCAACGATCACCGCGTCGCCCCAGGCCATGTTGAACAGGAAACTGCCATTGGGTTCGGCCAGCGTCACCTGCACCGTCAGCGGGTCGATCACGGTGACATCGGTGATGCCGGTGAACAGCGCTTTCTGGGCGTTGGCGCTGTCCTCGGCGCGGGCCCGGTCGAGGCTGAACTTGACGTCCTCGGCATCCATCGTGGTGCCGTCATGGAAGGTCACGCCATCCCTCAGCTTGAACGTGTAGACCTTGCCGTCATCCGAGATTTCCCAACTCTCCGCCAAGCCGGGCACCACCGAGCCGTCGCCCATGAACCGGGTCAGGCCCTCGAAGATGTTGGAATAGACCACCGAATCGATCGCCCCGGCGGCGGCGCTGGTCGGGTCGAGATGCGGCGGCTCCAGCTGCATGGCGACGGTGAGGCCCGTCTGCGCCTGGGCGGTGCCCAGCCCGGCGGCCAGCGCCACGGCACTGGCGAAGGCGATGGTCGAAAAACGGGTCATCGAGGGTCTCCCTGTCCTGATTGCGCGGCCGGTTCTCCGGCCCGTCCCGGGCGGCAGTCTTGGCCGAGACCGGTCGCGACACAAGAGATTCGTGCGCGACGCGCCCGCGTTCGGGGCTGGAAAGGCGCGGGTCCGACGCGCTAG
>JAGRMU010000115.1:7591-9260 GCA_020441165.1 Sedimentitalea sp. | reverse complement strand
GGGATGGCTGCGTGCCCGGCCCTGCATCAGACGAACACGAAATCCGACTCTGTCAGATCGGAGATCCGCGTGTCCTCCAGGCGCAGGGCATTGCCGCCGCCGAAGGCGAAGAGAACGTCATCGCCGCCGTCCACCTGGCGGGCCTTCGCCATCAGGGCGTCGAAGTTGCCAACGCCCACCGCCGAGGCGTCGATATGGATGGTATCCTCGGACCGGAAATCCTCGATCTCGTCGCGGCCTCTCGCGAAGACGAAGATGTCGCTGCCGGCACCGCCGAACAGATCGTCGTTGCCCCTGCCGCCGTTCAGGGTGTCGTTGCCCGCGCCACCGGCAAGATCGTCGCGCCCGCTGCCGCCGTTCAGGGTGTCGTTGCCTGCGCCGCCGGAAAGATCGTCGTTCCCGCGGCCGCCGTTGAGGATATCGTTGCCCGTGCCTCCCGAGAGGTCATCCCGCCCGTTGCCGCCGTTCAGCCTGTCGTTGCCGCCGCGGCCATAGATGTCGTCGTTGCCGCCGCGCCCGTTGATCACATCGTCGCCATTGGTGCCGACGAGATCGTTGGCCCGGTTGTTGCCATTGATCGCACCGCCCGATTCGGCGGGCGGGGCCGGCGGTGTGGACGGGCCGGAGGGTGTTCCGGCGCCGCCCAGGAACAGGAACTGGCTTGCGAAGGAGGCATCGAGGCGCACGTCCTCCAGCAGGATCCCGTTGCCGTTGCCGAAATCGATCCGGGTGTCGTCGCCGCCCCCCACGATGGTCGCGGCGGCCAGAAGCTCGGCGAAGGAGGAGATGCCCGAGCCGGGCAGGATCTCGATCGTGTCCTCGGCGCGGAAGCCCTCGATCTCGTCGAAGCCCTGTCCGACCACGAAGATGTCCGCCCCGCTGCCGCCGTTCAGCTCGTCGTTCCCGGCACCGCCATCGAGGATGTCGTTGCCGCTCCCGCCATAAAGCTCGTCATTGCCGGCGCCGCCGAACAGCTGATCCCGGCCGTCGCGCCCGATCAGCTCGTCGCGTCCGGAGGTGCCGTTCAGGATGTCGTCGCCGCGCGTTCCGTAAATCTCGTTCATCTCGATCCCCTTTCAGTTGGTGCCGCGGTTCGGGCGGTCCGGCCTCTCCAGACGTCCTTGCGGCATGTCATGCGGAAGAGATGGGGTCTTCGGCTCATCCGGGAATACCGAAATTCTTGATAACTCCATTGGAATATCCTATCGAAAAGGCATCGCTAGCTATCATGGAGAGCCGATGACGTCGCGGGTCACGCTGAAACAGTTGAGGTTTTTCGCCGCACTGGCCAGGACGCGGCATTTCCGCAAGGCGGCGGAAAGCGAAGGCGTGACCCAGCCGTCGCTGAGCGCCCAGATCGCCAATCTGGAACACGAGCTTGGGTTCAGGCTGGTGGAGCGCGGCAGCGGCCGCCCCACCCTGACCGCGCCCGGGCGCGAGATCCTCTTGCGCGCGCATCGCGTCCTGGACGAGGTTCAGGGGCTGCAGGATCTGGCCGACAGCCTGCGGTCGGGGAAATCGGGCGTCCTGAACGTGGGGGTCTCGTCAACCGTCGGGCCCTACCTGATGCCGAGCGTGGTGCGCGACCTGCACCGCACCTATCCCGACATGGGCCTCTTCATCCGCGAAGGCGTGCCGCACGCGCTCGAGGCGGAGTTGCTCGGGGGGG
>JAGRMU010000115.1:6371-7396 GCA_020441165.1 Sedimentitalea sp. | reverse complement strand
TGCGCCGATCTTGGCGCGGAGATCTCGGCCAGTTACCAGGGCACCAGTCTCGACGCGCTGCGCCAGATGATCGGCATGGGGATGGGGGCGGGGTTTCTGCCGGCGCTCTACGTCGAATCCGAGATCCGCGGGCGCGACGCGTCGGTCGTCGCGCTGCCCTTCCGGCGCGGCCGGTTCACCCGCACGATCGGGTTCGGCTGGCGGCGCTCGACCGGTCGGATGTCATCCATCGACCGCGTGATCGAGCAGGTCCGCGACACCGCGCGGGCCAGTTTCGCGGGCATCGTGACGGTTCTCTAGAAGGTCCCTCAGAGCGGCACGGGCCGGCTGCGGCCCGCACCAAAGGTCATTCCCCGGATCAGGACACGTCCTTCCAGTTGATCTCGCGGGTGTCCTCGCCGGGGGCGGATTTCTGGCGGCGGACCAGCAGGCGGTTCAGCGCGTGGACATAAGCCTTGGCGCTGGCCACCACCGTGTCGGTATCGGCCGACTGGCCGGTGACGATGCGGCCCTTCTCCTCCATGCGCACCGAGACGGTGGCCTGGGCGTCGGTGCCCTCGGTCACCGCGTGGACCTGGTAGAGCTGCAGCACCGCGTCGTGGGGAAAGAGCGCCTTGACCGCGTTGAAGGTCGCGTCCACCGGCCCGTCGCCGGTGCGGGTGGTCGAGACCTCCTTGCCGTCGATCTCCATGGTCAGGTCGGCGGTCTGCGGGCCTTCGGTGCCGCAGACGACCCTGAGGGCGCGGATCTTCAGCCGGTCGTTCTCGGGATCCTCGCCGACCCGCATCAGCGCCACGAGGTCGTCGTCATAGACCTCCTTCTTGCGGTCGGCGAGCTCCTTGAAGCGCACGAACACGTCCTTGAGCTGGTTGTCGCCCAGCTCGAACCCCAGGTCCGAGAGCTTGGCGCGCAGCGCGGCGCGGCCAGAATGCTTGCCCATCACCAGGTTGGTGTCCGAGAGGCCCACGTCCGAGGGGCGCATGATCTCGAAATTCTCGGGATTCTTCAGCATCCCGTCCTGGTGG
>JAGRMU010000115.1:0-6329 GCA_020441165.1 Sedimentitalea sp. | reverse complement strand
TGTTGAACTGCACCGGAAAGCCCGAGACCGTGGCGACGCGGCGCGAGATGTTCATGATCTTGGTGGTGTCGATGCCGGTGTGCCAGGGCATGATGTCGTGGCGCACCTTCAGCGCCATCACCACCTCCTCGAGGGCGGTGTTGCCGGCGCGCTCGCCCAGCCCGTTGATCGTGCATTCGATCTGCCGGGCACCGCCCGCCACCGCGGCCAGCGCGTTGGCCGTCGCCATGCCGAGATCGTTGTGGCAATGGGTGGCGAAGACCACGGTGTCGGCGCCGGGCACGGTCGCGATCAGGCGTCGGATCAGGTCGGCGCTTTCGACCGGCGCGGTATAGCCCACCGTGTCGGGAATGTTGATGGTGGTGGCGCCGGCCCTGATGGCGATCTCGACGACCCGGCAGAGATAGTCCCACTCGGTGCGGGTGGCGTCCATCGGCGACCACTGCACGTTGTCGCAGAGGTTGCGGGCATGGGTCACGGTCTCGTGGATGCGCTCGGCCATCTCGTCCTTCGTGAGGTTCGGAATGGCGCGGTGCAGCGGCGAGGTGCCGATGAAGGTGTGGATGCGCGGCCGCGCGGCGTGCTTGACCGCCTCCCAGCAGCGGTCGATATCGGTCAGGTTGGCGCGCGCGAGGCCGCAGATCACCGAATTGCGGGCGTTGCGGGCAATATCCGAGACCGCCTTGAAATCGCCCTCCGAGGCGATGGGAAAGCCGGCCTCGATGATATCCACGCCCATCTCGTCCAGCAGCCCGGCGATCTCGAGCTTCTCGTCATGGGTCATGGTCGCGCCGGGGCTCTGCTCGCCGTCGCGCAAGGTGGTGTCGAAGATCAATACGCGATCTTTGTCGGTCGAATCGGTCATGTCGGGTCTTCCTATGTCTGTCCTAAGGCCAATGGCGCGCGGGCTGCATCCTCTGAGCGGGCGCGCCGGATGGGCACGCTCAGAGGCGCATTAGGATCAGCAGGTCGCGCAGCAGGGCACCGCCGGAAGCGGGTCGGGCCGGAATATGCGCGGAACTGGTCATGGATCCCGTTATACCGGCCGGAACGGGAATGAAAAGCCGAAATCCGCCCGGCCCGCGGCCCGCAGAGCGGCCATTTGATCCATGTCAGTTTTCTTCTTGCCAAAACATGTAAAGATATTCGAATATATAATTGCGACCGGCATCCGCTGCCCGTCGCAGAGATCCGCGTCAGGCGGAAAACCCGCGCCGGGACCGGCGCGCATGGTGGGGGCCGGCCCGCATCTGTCGGCGACCGGGTATGGAGGAACTAGGATGGCTCATGTCGTCATACTGGGTGCAGGGCTGGGCGGTTCGATCCAGGCCTATGAGTTGAAGGAAACGCTGGCGCGCGGCGACCGGATCACGGTGATCTCGGACAAGCCCTATTTCCAGTTCACCCCGTCCAATCCCTGGGCCGGGGTCGGCTGGCGCACCAAGGCGGACATCACCGTCGATCTGGCGCCGGTGATGGCGCGGCGCGGCATCGATTTCATCTGCGACGCGGCGGTGAAGCTGGATCCGGGCGCCAATACCGTGCACCTGGCCAGCGGGCGCGAGGTCACCTACGACTACCTGGTGATCGCCACCGGGCCGGCGCTGGCCTTCGACGAGATCGAGGGCTTCGGCCCCGAGAAGTTCACCCATTCGGTCTGCCAGATCGAGCATGCCGAGACCTCGAGCGCAGCCTGGGAGGAATTCTGCCGCGAGCCCGGCCCGATCATCGTCGGCGCGGTACAGGGCGCGTCCTGTTTCGGTCCGGCCTATGAATACGTGATGACCATCGACACCGATCTGCGCCGTCGCAAGCTGCGCCACAAGGTGCCGATCACCTTCGTGACCTCCGAGCCCTATATCGGCCATCTCGGGCTCGACGGGGTCGGCGACACCAAGGGGATGCTGGAAAGCGCCATGCGCGACCGCGACATCCGCTGGATCACCAACGCCAAGGTCGACAGGTTCGAGACGGACAAGGCCTTCGTCACCGAGGTCAACGAGGACGGATCGGAGAAGAAGAAGCACGAGCTGCCGTTCAAGTACACGATGATGCTGCCCGCCTTCCGCGGCATCCCGGCGGTGATGGGCATCGAGGGGCTGGTCAATCCGCGGGGCTTCATCCTGACCGACCAGCATCAGCGCAACAAGGCCTATCCCAACATCTTCGCCATCGGCGTGTGCATCGCCATCGCCCCGCCGGCCGCCACGCCGGTGCCCACCGGGGTGCCGAAGACCGGGTTCATGATCGAGAGCATGGTCACCGCCACCGCCCACAACCTGCCGCGGGTGATCAAGGGCGAGGAGCCGACCCATCTGCCGACCTGGAACGCCCTCTGCCTCGCCGATTTCGGCGATCGCGGCATGGTCTTCCTGGCGATGCCGCAGATCCCGCCGCGCAACGTGAACTGGGTCGCCAAGGGGCGCTGGGTGCACCGGGCCAAGCAGGTCTTCGAGTGGTATTTCATGCGCAAGATCCGCAAGGGCGTCAGCGAGCCCTTCTACGAGCGGATGGCGATGAAGATGATGAAGGTGACCAAGCTGAAGGGCACCGAAGGCTGAACCCGCCGGCCCGGCGCGCGGCGCGCGCCGGGATCGCGCCTGCGGCGCGCGCCTCCGGCGGGAGTATTTTCGGCAAGAGGAAAAGCGCAGGCCGGGAGCGGCTCCGGGGAGGGATGCCCGGTGAGCCAGGCGGCCCGGCTTCTGGCCGGGATCGGGTTTGCGATGTGGCGCCTCCGGTGGGAGCATTTGAGGCAAGAGGAAACCGACTTGCGGTTGGCCTATTTCGCGGTGGTGTCTTCGTAGAGGCGCCGGTGCGAGCCTGCGCCGCTCAGCCGCCGTCGCTGAGCGCGCCGTTCTCCCAGGTGCCGGTCTCTTCCTGGCCCGTGGCATAGCGCATGGTGCCGGCGCCCTGGCGCTTGCCGTTGCTGAACGCGCCCTCGTAGACGTCGCCATTGGCATAGGTGGCCACGCCCTGGCCGCTGATCTCGCCGTCCTGCCACTCGCCGGAATAGCGGAACCCGCCGGGCATCGTGATCTCGCCCTGGCCCTGGCGCTTGCCCTGCACGAACTGGCCGGTATAGACAGATCCGTCCGCATAGGTCGCGGTGCCCTGGCCGTGGCGCTGGCCGTCCTGCCACGCGCCCTCGTAGCGGTAGCCGTCGGCATAGGTCATCACGCCCTGGCCGTGGTTGCGGGCGTTGCGGAACCCGCCCTCGTAGGTGATGCCGTTCGCATAGGTGGCCTTGCCCTGACCGTCGATCACCCCGGCCACCCAGTCGCCTTCGTAGGTGGCGCCGTCCGGATAGGTGATCTTGCCCTTGCCCTCGGCCAGATCGTTCTTGAAGGCGCCGACATAGACCGACCCGTCCGGGTAGGTGACCCGGCCCTCGCCCTCGATCCGGCCCTGGATCCAACCGCCAGTATAGACATAACCGTCGGTTCCGGTGAAGGTGCCCTGCCCGTGGCGGGCGTCATCGGCGAAATCGCCCTCGTAGACGTCGCCATTGGCATAGGTGACGCGGCCCTTGCCCTGGCGGCGGCCATCGACGAGTTCGCCCTCGTAGACATCGCCGTTGGGCTGGGTCAGCATGCCGGTGCCGTTGATCTGCCCGTCCTTCCAGCCCCCTTGATAGACCAGCCCGTCCGGCAGGGTCAGCTTGCCCTGGCCGTGGCGCAGGTCGGCGACCATCGCGCCCTCGTAGAGCGCGCCATCGGGATAGGTGATCACGCCCGCCCCCTGCTTGGCACCATCGACCCAGTCGCCGCTGTAGGAAAAGCCGTCGGTGCCGGTCATCACTCCCTTGCCGTGATGCTGGGCGTTGCGGAACCCGCCCTCGTAGCGCACGCCGTTGGCATAGACCGCGACCCCTTCGCCGTTGATCAGGCCGTCCGACCACTGACCCTCGTAGGTGCCGCCATCGGCGAAGGTGATCTTGCCCATGCCCTCGGGCTTGCCCTTGGCGAATTCGCCCTCGTAGACCGAGCCGTTGGGGAAATGCGCGACACCCTTGCCGCGGATCTCGCCATCGACCCACTCGCCGGTATACTCATAGCCGTTCGGCAGCCGGTAGGTGCCGGTGCCGTGCTGCAGCCCGCCGCGGAAGGTGCCCTCGTAGATGCCGCCGATATCGTCCTGGGTGGTCAGCACCTGCGCGTCCTGCGCGGCGAGCGGCACCGTCCAGCCGGCCGCCAGCGCCAGTCCGAGCGCGAGGGAAAGAGAGGTCCGCGAATGTGCCATGAGTGTCCCTGCCAGCCTCGAGGGTCCCAGCTTGCTGCATGAGATGGGGTGAAATTAGGCGAGCGAACGGGCGGGGGCAACGGCCTTTTGCCCCCCTGACCCTTTCCCTTGCGCCGCGATCTGGTAAATGCGGACGCGAAGGATGCGGCGAGGGGACAGCATGGCCGACCGTTTTCGCGTGACACTGGCGCAGCTCAACCCGGTGGTCGGCGACCTGGCCGGCAACGCCGCAAAGGCCCGCGCCGCCTGGGAGGAGGGGCGCGCCGCCGGCGCCGACCTGGTCGCCCTGCCCGAGATGTTCATCACCGGCTACAACGCCCAGGACCTGGTGATGAAGCCGGCCTTCCACACCGCCGCGATCGAGACGGTGCGCGCGCTGGCCGCCGACTGCGCGGAGGGGCCCGCCCTGGCCATCGGCGGGCCGTGGCTGGAGGGCACCAGGCTCTACAATGCGTACATGATCCTCAAGGGCGGCCAGATCGCCCACGCGGTGCTCAAGCATCACCTGCCCAACGAGACCGTGTTCGACGAGATGCGCATCTTCGACGCGGGGCCGATGGGCGGTCCGTTCAGCATCGGCGGCGTGCGCATCGGCAGTCCGATCTGCGAGGATGCCTGGCACGAGGACGTGGCCGAGACCCTGGCCGAGACCGGGGCGGAGTTCCTGCTGGTACCGAACGGCTCACCCTATTACCGCGAGAAGCTGGAGACCCGGCTCAACCACATGGTGGCGCGGGTGATCGATACCGAGTTGCCGCTGATCTATCTCAACATGGTCGGCGGGCAGGACGACCAGGTCTTCGACGGCGGCAGCTTCGGGCTGAACCCCGGCGGCCGGGTGGCCTTCTACATGCCGCTCTTCGACGAGGCGGTGACCCATGTCGACCTGAAGCGCGGGCCGGACGGCTGGCGCATCGTTCCGGGCGCCGAGCACAAGCATCCCGATGCCTGGGAGCAGGACTATCACGTGATGGTGCTGGCCTTGCGCGATTACCTGGCCAAGAGCGGGTTTTCCAGAGTGCTGCTGGGCCTCTCCGGCGGGGTGGATTCGGCGCTGGTGGCGGCCATCGCCGTCGACGCGCTGGGGCCGCAGAACGTGCGCTGCGTGATGCTGCCCTCGGAATACACCTCGCAGGCCTCGCTGGACGACGCCGAGGCGGTGGCGACGGCACTGGGCTGCCGCTACGACTACCTGCCCATCGGGCCGGCGCGCGCCGCGGTCACCGAGACGCTGGCGCCGCTCTTCGCGGGGCTGGAGCCGGGGCTGACCGAGGAGAACATCCAGTCGCGCTTGCGCGGGCTGCTGCTGATGGCGCTGTCCAACAAGTTCGGCGAGATGCTGCTGACCACCGGCAACAAGTCCGAGGTGGCGGTGGGCTATGCCACGATCTATGGCGACATGGCGGGCGGCTACAACCCGATCAAGGATCTCTACAAGACGCGGGTGTTCCGGACCTGCCGATGGCGCAACGAAAATCACCGCGACTGGATGCTTGGGCCGGCGGGCGAGGTCATCCCGCCGCGGGTGATCGACAAGCCCCCCAGCGCCGAACTGCGCGCGGATCAGAAGGACAGCGACAGCCTGCCCGATTACCCCGAGCTGGACGCGATCCTCGAGATCCTCGTCGACCGCGACGGCTCGATCGCCGATTGCGTCGCCGCCGGCTTCGACCGGGCCACGGCGCGACGTGTCGAGACCCTGATCTATACCAGCGAATACAAGCGCTTCCAGTCGGCCCCGGGGCCGCGCCTGACCAAGCGCGCGTTCTGGCTCGACCGGCGCTATCCGATGGTCAACCGCTGGCGCGACCCGTCCTGATCCTGCGCGGCGCCCTGTGCCCCGCCGCACAGGTGCTGTGGGGTTTTGGCAGTTTGTCGCGGGCCCGTTGGCGACTATCTGGTAGGCGGAGCGCTCGGCAGATCGGGCGTTGATCCTTGAGAGGAGCGAACGACATGGCAGACCCGAAAATCGGAGTGGTGTTCTACAGCACCTACGGCACCAACCATCAGATCGCCCAGGCCGCCGCCGACGCGGCGCGCGCGGCGGGCGCCGAGGTGCGTCTGTTGCGCGTGGCCGAGACCGCGCCGAA
>JAGRMU010000544.1:670-3825 GCA_020441165.1 Sedimentitalea sp. | reverse complement strand
CTCATAACCATACCCCGGTACAGTGGAAAAGATGTCTACATGCCTGAGACCTTCGCTGATCTGCCGGGTTTCCAGCAGGATATGTGCAAAGAGATCCTCCAGCGGCATCTGAAAATAGGTACTGCGCATGACCACTCCTTGGGTTTCCGGCGGCGCACCATGCGACCACCTTTCAAGAGACCGGATCGTGCCCCGGCGGCGCTGTCGTGCCCATGGCGTGGTTCTCGGGGCGCCGAACAATGCGCGGCAGCCTGTTCGCCGTTGACCCAACGGACTACCGCGAGTTTCGGCTTGCCGCACCGGGGAAACTTGAAGGATCTGGTCATGTAGTCGTTCATGTGCTCCACGGACGGGCGTGTCCGCATTCAAGCCCTCATCTCCTTTCTCGGACGGGGTTACAGGCTCGGAGGCGATGAAAAAGCAAAAGGATTTCCAACCGCCGGCCTCGTGTTTCTCGATCCGCGGCCCGGTCGATTCCGGCGCGCCCTCATCAAGAGGGGCGCGACGGTGACGACCGGCCGCGAGCAGTTCGGGACTGACTCGGTCTGTCTCGAGCTCTTGTGCAGACCTTCTTCGCAGTCACGGACGCCCAGTCCGACGCGCAGCGGTTGCCCTGGGGCCACAACCCCGAGACGGGTTGCCGGAACGGCTCGTCTTCGCCGCTTCCGGCTGGCTTCCTTGGCCGCTTGCCCTCGCGATCCGCCAAGTGCCGCCGGTTTATCCTCGGCTCACTTGTCGCGGCTCTTGCGGCTGCGGCGGGTCCCTCCGGGTGCGGAGTGGCGGGCGATCGCGGTGACGCTCGCTTCAAGCAGTCGCAGCTGCCGGGATGACAGGAATTCCCCTTGTGCACTCCGGCCGGCGGTGGGCGCCGGCCGGACTCGTTTTGCCTGTTACCAGCCGCCTTCCGCGCGGCGGTTGTAGCGGTCGCCGCCCAGGTCGAAGACCAGGAGCTTCTTCTCGGTGAAGGTGTCGAGGAACCACTGGCTGAGCTCGCGGCCGACGCCGGAGAGGCCGGTGCCGCCGAAGGGGGCGAGCTGGTCCCAGTAGTTCGAGGTCTCGTTGATGTTGACCGAGCCGTGCGGCAGCGCCTCGCCGACCTGCCAGGCGGTCGCCAGATCGCGCGTCCAGAGCGAGGCGATCAGCCCCAGCCCCGACATGTGCGCGATCTCGATCGCCTCCTCGGCCGATTTGATCTTGTAGATCGGGGCGACGGGACCGAAGGTTTCCTCCTGCATGATCGCCATGTCGGTGGTGACATCGGTCAGGATCGTCGCGGGATAGTAGAGCCCCTCTTCCTTGCCGAACTGCTCGATCTTCGCCCCCTTGGCGCGGGCGTCCTCGATATGGCGCTTGACCCGCGCCAGCGTGTCGGGGTTGCAGAGCGGCCCCATCTCGGTGTCCTCGGCCGAGGGATCCCCGATCCGGAGCGCCGCGGCCTTCGCCCGGAACTTCTCCAGGAACTCGTCATAGCAATCCGCGTGGACCAGAAGCCGCTCGGCCGAGGTGCAGACCTGCCCCGAATAGTAGAAGCAGCCATTGATCGCCCCGTCCACCGCGGCGTCGATATCGGCGTCGGCGAGGATGATGAACGGCCCGTCGCCGCCGAGCTCAAGGAGATGCGGGCGCAAGGCGCATTTCTCGGCGATCTTGCGGCCAGTGGCGGTGGAGCCGGTGAAAAAGACCCCCTGCACGCCCTTGTGCGCGACCAGCGCGGCGCCGACATCGCCCCTGCCCTGCACGATGTTGATCACCCCGTCGGGCAGGCCCGCATCGCGGAACACATCGCCCAGCATCGCGCAGGAGACGGCGGCGTATTCGCTGGGCTTCCAGATCACGGTGTTCCCGGCGGCAGCGATATGGGCCAGCGCGATCGACGAGATGTCGGTGGGGAAGTTGTAGGGCGTGATCGCGGCGACGACGCCGAGGGGCCGGTGGGTCATCACCAGGCGCTTGTTGCGGGTCCGCTCCTGCGTCGAGGGAAAGCTCAGGCCGCGATGGCGCAGGATCTCTTCGGCCGATTTCGCCCAGGACGGCGCCGAATACTCGAAGACCTCCTCGCGGGCATCGGTGATGGTCTTGCCGATCTCGGCGGTGATCATCTGGGCGATCGGCTCGGCGCGCTCGAGGAAGATCTGGTGGATGCGGCGCATGATCTGCGCCCGCTCGATGGTGCTGAGCGCGGCCCAGCCCGGCTGGGCGGCACGGGCCGAGGCGACCGCGCGGTCCACGTCGTCGGGCCCGGCGTTTCCGACCGAATGCAGGACCGCGCCGGAATGGGGGTTGTGCACGTCGAAACTGCCGGCAGAGCCATCCTGCCATTTGCCATCGATCAATGCCGCCTTCAGCACGTCGGTGTTGATCTTGGTTTGCTCGTTCATGTGGGATCTCCCTTGAAGGCCCGTCACCGGGCGTTGGATTTGTCGCGCAGCAGAAGCACGGAAATGACGATCAGGATGGCCGAGGCGGCGACGATCAGCGCGCCCACGGCATTGATCTCGGGGGTGATGCCGCGGCGCATGGTCGACCAGATATACATCGGCAGGGTGTTGTCGCGGCCGGTCAGGAAGAACGTCACCGGGATCTCGTCGAAGCTGAGCGTGAAGCTCAGAAGCCCCGCGCCGATCACCGCGGACCGGATGTTCGGCAGCGTGACCAGGAAGAAGGTCTGAAGCCCGTTGGCGCCCAGATCCGCCGACGCCTCGGCATAGCTGGCCGGCAGGCGCTGGAGGCGGGCATAGACCTGGGTGACAACGACCGCGAGAAGCGCGGTGGCGTGACCGATGATGACCGTCTCGAGGCTGAGGTTGAGCCCGAACAGCCGGAACATGGTCAGCATCGAGATGCCGGTGATGATCCCGGGCAGGGCGATGGGCAGCAGCACCAGCTTGCGGAAGAGACCCTTGCCGGGAAATTCCACCCGGTCGAGCACGATGGCGGCCATCACGCCGATGACCAGGGTCAGGGCGGTTGCCGATGTCGCCACGTAGAGCGAATTCCAGACCGCCTCGATCAGCTGGTCGTTCGCGGCCAGCTTGCGGTACCAGTCGAGCGTGAAGCCCGACATCGGCCAGCTGAGCGAGCGCGAATCGTTGAAGCTGTAGGCGACGAGCGTGGTGATCGGCACGTAGAGGAACGCCAGGATGGCGCCGATCCCG
>JAGRMU010000544.1:357-595 GCA_020441165.1 Sedimentitalea sp. | reverse complement strand
CGCCGCGATCGGCGCATCCACGCTCATGCCAGCCGCCCCTGCCCCAGCCGCTCGAAGCGGTCGGCCGCCGAGATGATGCCCAGGACGATCACCAGCATGACCAGCGCCAGCGCCGAGCCCAGCGGCCAGTTGAGCGAGGCGCCAAATTGCGAGGCGATGACGTTGGCGATCATCAGCCCGTCCGGCCCGCCGACGAGGAACGGCGCGATGAAGTCGCCGAAGGCGAGGCAGAAGGTCA
>JAGRMU010000544.1:0-287 GCA_020441165.1 Sedimentitalea sp. | reverse complement strand
CCCTCGCCCAGATCGCCCGACGCCTCGATCAGCGATACCGGGATCTTCTCGAGCGCCGCGTAGATCGGCATCACCATGAACGGGATGAAGACATAGGTCAGCGTCAGCACCATCGCGGCCTGGTTGTAGAGGAAGATCGGCGACGGTTCGGCCAGGATGCCGGTATAGATCAGGAAGGAATTCAGCACCCCCTCGGTGCCGAGGATGGTCTTCCAGGTATAGGCGCGCAGCAGGTAGCTGACCCAGAGCGGCGCGACCACGGCCATGTAGAGCGCCAGGCGCACGCC
>JAGRMU010000543.1 GCA_020441165.1 Sedimentitalea sp. | reverse complement strand
CAAGGCGGCCCTTGTCCTCCTTGGCTTGGTCTGCGCCCTGTTCCTCGCCGCCTGCGACGTGCCGCAGGTGGGCGGCGGAGGGCCGAAGATCGACACCTCGGCCCCGGTCCAGGTGGCGCTGCTGGTGCCGCGCGGCTCGGCCCAGACCGGCGACGCGCTGCTCGCGCAGAGCCTGGAGAACGCGGCGCGCATGGCGATCGCCGACCTGCAGGGCGTGCAGATCGACCTGCGCGTCTATGACACCGCCGGCAATCCCGCCAACGCCTCGGCCGCCGCCGCGCAGGCGGTCAATGACGGCGCCAAGATCATCCTCGGGCCGCTCTATGCCGAGGCCGCCAACGCTGCCGGCACCGCGGTGCGCGGCAACAACATCAACGTGCTGTCCTTCTCGAACAACCCCACCATCGCCGGTGGCAACGTCTTCGTGTTGGGCGCCACCTTCGAGAACACCGCCGGCAGGCTGGCGCAGTTCGCCGCCCGGCAGGGCAAGCGCAACGTGGTGATCGTGCACGGCACCGACGCCTCGGGCCAGCTCGGCCGCAACGCCATCCAGCAGGCGTTGGCCCGCACCCCGGTGCGCGTCGCCGGCGCCGTGCCCTACGATCTGTCGCAGCAATCGGTGATCGCCACCGTGCCGCAGGTGCGCGACCTGGTCACCAGCACCGGCGCCGACACGCTGTTCTTCACCTCGACCACCGCCGGGGCGCTGCCGCTCTTCACCCAGCTGCTGCCCGAGGCCGGGGTGGCGCCGGGCGCGGTCCAGTATGTCGGGCTGACCCGTTGGGACATCCCGCCCCAGACCCTGGAGCTCCCCGGCGTGCAGGGCGGCTGGTTCGCGATCCCCGATCCGCGCATGGCCCAGAGCTTCCAGGCCCGCTATTCCGCCGCCTATGGCAGCGCGCCGAACCCCATCGCGGGGCTGGCCTATGACGGGATCGCCGCCATCGGGGCGCTGGTCGGGTCTGGCAATCCCAACGCGCTCACCGGCGCGGCGCTGACCCAGGGCGCCGGGTTCCAGGGCGTCGGCGGCATCTTCCGGCTGCTGCCCGACGGCACCAACCAGCGGGGGCTGGCGGTGGCCACGATCCAGAACAGACAGGTGGTTGTGATTGACCCTGCCCCATCCAGCTTCTCCGGCGCCGGGTTCTGATCCGGGCCCCGCGCCCGCGATCCGCCTGGCCGTTCCGGAGGGCCTGATCACCGACCCGGCGGCGATCTTCGACGCCGGCGCGGTGCAGGCCAGCATCGCGGGGGCCGCCGAGACCAGCGCCGACAATGCCGCGCTCAGGACCGAGACGGTGCGCATTCTGCGCGCCGCCAACACCGCCGGGCGTGCCGCCATCGCCGAGGCCTTCGCCGCCCAGCCCTTCGCGGCGCGCGCCCTCACCCGCTCCTACACCTGGCTCACCGACGCGCTGGTGACCACCGCGCTGGACGTGGCCCGCGAGCGCCTGCACCCGCTGCCCAGCCCGACCGCCGCCGAGCGCATCGCGCTGATCGCGGTGGGCGGTTATGGCCGCGGCGAGATGGCGCCGTTCTCGGATGTCGATCTGCTCTTCGTGACCCCCTACAAGATCACCGCCTGGGCCGAGAGCGTCATCGAATCGATGCTCTACATGCTGTGGGACCTGAAGCTGAAGGTCGGCCATGCCAGCCGCACCATCCGCGACTGCGTGCGGCTGGGCACCGAGGA
>JAGRMU010000010.1:30044-32175 GCA_020441165.1 Sedimentitalea sp. | reverse complement strand
TCGACAAGATCACCTGCGCCCGGATGCACCAGATGATCGCCCCACGCTGGCGGGCGAAGGCCGCGGAAGTCAGGGCGGCGGCCGATGCCAAGCAGGCCGAAGCGGATGCCTCGGTCGATGAAACCCTGCGTGCTGTGCTCGCAGAGGAGGCGCAAGAATTGGCTGCGCAGGCACAGTGGCTCAAGGAAACGATCGTCGAGATCATCATCAGCGAGGCGCAGAACGAGGTCGCGGACTTCAAGAAATGGGGGTTCGACATCATCCCGCACCGTGCCCTGATGAAGCAGGGCTTCGATACCGGGAATGGCGAGCGGGTCGATGTCGAGACGGCCTTCAAGAACCCCAAGCACCCGTTCCGCGTCGCAATCATCTGCGCGATGTGGCTGACCGGTTTCGACGTGGAATGCCTGTCGACGCTCTACATCGACAAGCCGATGAGCCGCGACCTCCTGGCCTCCATCAAGGCGCGCCTGGCTGAACTCGATCGCTTCTGGGAGAAGGAGCAGACCAAGGCAGATGTCGAGGTCTTCTTCCTGGACGAGGTCTTCGCGAGCCTGCCGTCACCCCCTTTCACGCCCGACGAAAAGAAAGCACTCGCGGCAAGCGTCTACGCCCATGTGTGGCAACAGGCCGTAAGCAGTGGCTTCGCGCAGGCAGCCTAGCGGTGTTCGCTTATCTTTCGACTTTGGTTCCAACAAGTTGGCGAGGGACGCGAATCGAAAGGACGGATTGACCAGATCCCTCTTTCACCACTGCTGGTCACATACTACTTGACCCCCGAAGTCCTATGAAATATCGAACAAAATCGTCATGCGGGCGTTGTGTAATGGTAAGACCTCAGCCTTCCAAGCTGATGATGCGGGTTCGATTCCCGCCGCCCGCTCCACCGACAATGGCTGATCACCCATAAATCTTTATCTATCAGGGGTTTGCCCGTGTGCTCTGAGACGCAATCTTGGACACGATGAGGACAAATCGAAATGGTCGTCAATGTGAAGCTGAAGCACATCGACGAGTTGGCTGGTGGCCGGAAGCCGTTTCGCGGGAGGTGGCCCAAGGACGTCGGAGTAGCGCGTGGCGAAGATTTCATGCAGAGGCCCCTCAAGGCGCGCTTAGGGGCATCCTTTCGAGTTGGAGTTAGAGGTGGCTCGGTTGATCTGAACAGGTTCCGGGCGTTTTCCAAGTGGTTTTCCGCCTCGGTTATGCCGCTACCGCATCGCGCATCAGCTGGTTGAAGAAGGCCTGATCTGGGGTTTTCCCGTCAAGCGATGAATGGGGACGGCGGCTGTTGTAGAAGCCGATGTATCAGCCGATCCCGGCCCGGGCCTCCGAGACGCTGGCATAGACCCGCAGATAGACCTCCTCGTATTTGATGGTCCGCCAGAGGCGCTCGACGAAGACGTTGTCCCGCCAGGCCCCTTTACCATCTCTTACCGGCAGGTGATTGCAAGCAATCACCGATAGGCATGCTGATCCTGATCTCACGGGCGGCCAGCACCTTGATGAAGTCGGTCGATGTGAACTGGCTACCTTGATCCGTATTGAAGATTTCGGGCGCGCCGTGTCGCGCAAGCGCCTCTTCCACGGCTTCGATGCAGAAATCGGCCACCAGCGTGATCGATACCCCCAATGCCAGGACCCGGCGGGTGAACCAGTCCACGACCGCTGCGAGATAGATGAAGCCCCGCGCCATCGGGATGGGGGTCTCCTCAAAGGACGGAGGACGTCTGCCGTAGGCTATTCGACGCTGATGACGGAGTACGAGATCAACAACCAGAACGAATTGAAGCGGTCCCGGGCGCAGGTATTCGATCCGGTGGTCGTCGGCCACGGCGGCCAAGCCGTCAAGCCGATGGGCGACGGCGTCCGCGTCATCTCTCCTCCGATGGCCGGGCCGATGCGGCTTGCCCAGACGGCGCGCGACCTTGGTGGTCGTCGAGACCGCACATGGCTTTCTGAAGCGATGGAAAACAAGGCTTCGCGTCGGCGTTTCGAGGCCTTGGCGGTTCGTACACACGCCGCAGCGCCGCGCGCCCAAACGGGTTCCCATGAAAGGGTGGGCGCGGACTCGAACGTCGAAAGGCGGGGTTGGTGGAGCCTAGGGGGATCGAACCCCTGACCTCTTGCATGC